>JAEYOT010000905.1 GCA_023411445.1 Pseudomonadota bacterium | reverse complement strand
ACGCGGTAACGAGCGCGAGCACGACCAACACCGAAGCCGCGACCGGCGCGCCTACCATCCAGAGCGCCGGGCTGCGCCGGAGCGCGGCGGCTACGCGCGGAGTGAGCCCTCGAGTTTGCTCCTCGCTCGCGGCTGCGTTGGTCACCGTGGGAGGGGCCTCCGAGGCGCCGGGCTGCAGCGGCAAGAGCGGCCGGCTCGGTAGCGCCATCCGCGGCAAGGGCGGCGGCTCTCCTTCGCCATCTACCGTAGAAGTGCCAGCCCGGACGAAGACAGGCTTTCGCAACGCTGACTCGGGCGATGCGTCGACGCGCGGCGCCGGTACGCCGAGCAGCGTCCCGTCAGTCCGCTCGCCGGGGTTCGATGGATCGCGCTCGGCCATGGGCCAATCCGTACCACGGCCGCGCGCCGCCAGGCTCTCGCAGAAAATTCGAGCCATGCTCGCACGGGTGGAACGGCTTCAGCCCAGCACGATCCAGCTCTTGTACACGGCGACGCCGAGGGCCACGATCAAGATGCCGGACAGGGCGAACGACACGCGCAAGATCAGCTGCTTGTGCGCGTCTTTCACGCGCGGCACGATCAGCAGGTGGCCGATGGCCGTGTCGACCATGCCCAGCGCCACCAAGACCAAGCCGACGATTTCCTGCTGCGTCATGCCGGGACAATACCCGAGTCAGGGCGCCGCGACAGGCGCGTCTACGCCGTGCTCGGGCTCGTGGTCGCAGCGCGGCGGCGCGATGCCCTGGCCGCGCTGCACCACGTAGGGCGGATACAGATCCGCCGAGTAGCGCTCGACGATGTCCTGGTAGGCGCGACGCGCCGCTTCGACGTCACCTGCTTGCCAGCGCAGGTCCGCTACGGCGAGCAAGGCGGGGATGTAATCGGCGTTGGCCGCCAGCGCGCGCTCGAAATGGGCGGCCGCCAAGTCCGTCGTGCCGCGCAGCAAGGCTAGCTCGCCAAGCCCCGCCAGCGCTTCGCTGTCGGACCTGCTGTGGCGCAGCAACACCTGCCGGTACAAGCGCTCCGCGTCCTCCAGCCGATACTGGCGCTGGTAGGCCCGAGCGCGCTCGAGCAAAAAGCGCCGTTCTTGGGCGGGAGTCGCGACGGGCGTGGGTCGCGGAGGAGCCGCGCTCACGCTTGGCGCTGCCGTGAGCGCGGTTGGCGCAGCGGACGCCGCAACGCTGGCAGGAGGCGTGACGCTCGCTGGAGCGACGCTCCCTGCGAGAGGCGGCGAGACAGAGGCAGCCATCGAAGCGCTCCGCTTCGGCAGCGACGTGAAGCCGCTCGCGAGGGCGACGCCGGCCGCGACGCCCGCGAGCAGCGAGATCCAGAACGTGCCGCCGCGCACGGTCGCGGGCAGCGCGTCGGCCTCCGTCTCTGCCGCACGCGCCAGCGGCGAGAGCGAGTCCGTGCTTGGCGCCGACGCCACGGGGCGAACGCGAAACTGGCGCAGCGTGTCCGGAAAGCCGCTGCCACCGCCGCTGATCACTCCGAGCGCAAAGGACGCCTGACGAGGCACATCACCGAACGGCACACCGCTCGGATGGCGCGCCGAGATCCTCGCGCCACAGAACACGCAATGCACCGCGCCGGATCGTGGGTGACCTCCAGAGTCGTCGTAGAACTCGCGTGAGCACGCCGTGCAGTGATGCCTCATCAACTCACCGTCGGATCGCGCTTGATACTCGGATGAGCGCCGCTGCAAAAGGTCCTATCGGATGTGTCGCTCTTTGCGACTCACCACCTCAACCGAGCGGCCGATTAATTCCCAACAGCGTAAGCTTCACGCGCCAGATATCGTATTCAGTCAACCTGCTTAGATTCTCCATGACCGCGAACAGACGGGCTGACGATGACGTTGAAACGACGCAGCGCTTGCCGCTGTTACAGCGTGCCGACCAAGCTGGCGAACACGCCACCCTTCGTGAGCATCAGCTGCGGTTGGTACTGATTGAGGCTGGGGTCGTCGCGCCAGATTTTGGTCAGGATGTCGGCCGGCTCTTCTTCGAGCACGGCCGAGCTGAGCATCAGAGCGCCGCCCAGGAAGCCGCCGCCCCAGCCGAGGCGCGGCGCTAGGCGATCGCTCCCGTCCGGCGCAGACAGCTCGCTCCACGTAAAGCCCGTGGCGGTGCCGGCCATCACCAGGCCGCCGATGATGCCGCCCGCCCAGCGCTCTGCGCGGCGCTCACGGATGAGCAGCTGCAAGCGCTTGTCCGCGGCAGCGAAGGCTTGAGCCGTGTCACCGCTCTCACGCGTCACGCGCCGAAAGTCCTCCGCGGCGTGCTCGCTGGTGCTGCGCGAGAACAGTGACCCGACGCCGCCGACCACGAACAAGCCGCCCAAGCCCAGGAGCACACCGCCGCCGATGCGCGCCTCGCGCTTGTCTGACGCGGAAGCGTTGGAGTCGTAGCTCAGCACGCCGGCGCCGGCGCCCAGCATCAGCAGGCCGAAGCCGGTACCGCCGAGCGCCTCCGACAAGCGCTTGGTGCGCCCGGTGCGCGCGAGTTGCTCGAGCACGAGCTCCATGCGCTTGGTATCCTCCTGCGACACGCCGTAGACGGGCGGCGGCTTGTCACGCTGCCGCTCGCTGTAACGCGCGAGCGCGCTCGGGCCGAACGGCTGCGCGAACAGGCTCTGGAAGGCCTCGTCCGGGCCGCGGACCGCGCCGCGCGGAGTCGTGGGCTCGAGCGCAGCCAGCGTCACCTGCTCCGCGCCCTCCGGCACCAGGAACAGCTCGCTCGGCTGGTAGCCCAAGCTGCCGGCACGCAGCCGCTCCACCACCGCGCCCTGCGCCCACGCCTCCGGCAAGGCCACGCCGAGCGGCGCTCGCTGCTCGCTGTGCGCATCGAGCTGCGGTACCCCGTGCGCGGCGCGAATGCGGATGCGCAGCGCTCCACTGTCGCCGAGCGCGAAGCGTCGCACCCCCGACATGCTCTGCAGCCGGGCGATCGGCGCTTGCTCGCGCGCGCCCGGTCCTCGGGCAAAGACGTGCGGGCGCATGTTGGGATTTTTCACGTCGGCGGTGGCGGTGTCGACGAACGCGGCCAGCTCCAAGTAGCTCACGGCGCCATCGCCGTTGGCGTCCGCCGCGCCGAGCAAGCCAGAACGCACCAGGTGGCTGAAGATGCCGGACTGGATCTCCGACCACTCGAACGCCTCGCCCTCGGCGCTGGTAGACAAGAACACGCCGACGTTCGGCAGCCGCTCGGCCATCGCGCGCGCTGCGTCCTCCGAGGTCGCAAAGTGCCGACCGCCTGGCTTACGCACGCCGAGCATGAAGAAAGAGTTACAGCTATCCAAGATCACGTGCGCACGCGTGAACGGGATCGCACGCAACCACTGCTTGAGCTCGCTCGAGCGAAAGCGGCTGTCGCTGAGCTCGATGAAGCCTTCGCCGTCGGCGACGTCGCCGTGGCCGGCGAACACGAAATACAGC
>JAEYOT010000891.1 GCA_023411445.1 Pseudomonadota bacterium | reverse complement strand
CGCCCTCGCCGCCCTCGCCGCCCTCGCCCCCACCGCCTGAGCCGCCCGCGCCGCAGCCGGCTGAGCCGGCGCCTCCGAGCCCATCAGCGCAGCCGCACCAAACCGAGCTCTTCGTCGGCGTCGGTGGCGAGCTGGCCGACTCGCTCGCGCCTGCCGCCCTCGTCGGTGCCAGCTATGGCGCTCCGAGCGGCTTCGCGCTCACGGCGCGCGTGCTCCTCACGTGGCCGCGCCGCGAGCCACTGGGGCCGGGAAGCGTCAAATGGTGGCGCTGGCCGCTGGGAGTTGGGCCGGCGCTCCGGCTCGGCGGCAAGCGCCTGGCCGGCTCTTTCAGTGCCGGGCCCGTGGTGGCCTGGCTGCACCTCGTGGGAGAGTCGTTCGATCGCACGAGCGCGCGCAACGCCGCGGCCTGGGGCGGGTACGCCGAAGCGACGCTCGGCGGTCGCGGGGCGCTCAGCCCGTTCGTGACCGCCACTGTGCAATATTACCCAGCGATCGCGAGGGCTTACGTCAACGCGGCCAGCCCGCTGGAGTGGCCCTTGCCCCGTCTTTCGCTCAGCCTGATGCTGGGCGCGCGTTTCGCTCCTTAGAAGCGCGCGACGGCCGCGGGTGAAAGGTTTTCGCGTCCGCCGGCACTAGCACACACGATTCGAGAACGACGCATGGAGCAGCTCGGGGCCGCGGTACCGCTCGAGGCGCTGGACGGCAAACCCGTCTTGGAGCTCGACGCGATTTACCGCGAGCACTCCGCAGCGGTCTCGAAGTGGGTGCGGCGGCTGTGGGGGCCCAGGGGGGTGGGGGCTGAGGTCGACGTGGAGGACTTGCTGCACGAAGTCTTCCTGGTCGTGCAGCGACGGCTGGGGACCTTCCGCGGTGAGTCCGCGCTCACCACTTGGCTCTATGGCATCACGGTGCTGGTCGTGAACGGGCGCCGTCGGAAAGAAAGCTGGCGTCGCCTGCTGTGGCGGCGCGCGGAGCCGGAGCTGGCGCTGGACCAGAGCCAGCCCGCCGGAAGCGACCAGGATTTCGAGCGCGCGGAGTCCTCGCGCATGGTCTACGCGGTGCTCAACGAGCTCAGCGCGCGGGATCGCACGCTGCTCATCTCGTTCGAGCTCGAGCGACTGCCCGGCAGCGAGATCGCCGCCGTCATGGGCATGAGCGAGCCCAACCTGTGGGTCGCGCTGACGCGTGCCCGCGCCCGCTTTCGCAAGGTGTTCGAGCGCCGCTTTGGCGATGCTGACGCCGACACCGAAGGAGCCGACCGATGAAGGCCACACAACCGCTCGCGCCGTGGGCCGAGGAGGTCGAGAGCGACTCGTCGCTCGACCGGCGCTTGTCGCGCGTCTTCCGCGACGTACCGGAGCCCTCCGCGCTGCCAGAGCTGCAGCGCCGGCGGGTCGGAGCACGCCTCTCCCAGCGCGCTCGCCGGCAGCCCGCTTGGCTGATGCTACGGTTGGTCGCGCTGGGCGTGGCGCTCGGCGTCGGCAGCGCCGCGGCCGCGCAGCTGGCGTCGCGCCGCTTTTTGGCTTCGCCGCGACAGCTCGCCACCTGGCGGTTGCCGGAGACGACGCCGCCATCGCCGCCCGCTCCTCGGGGCACGGCTCTACATGCGCCCCGAGCCGAGCCGGTGGCCCAAGAGTCGCCGCTCGAGATCACGCCTGGTCCGAGCAGCGCCTCCTTCCCGGCGCCTGCGCCGGTGCAGAGCTCGCGCTTGGGGCTCGAAGCGTCGTCGCTCGAAGCAGCGCTCACCGAGCTGCGCGGCGGAGGTACGGCGCGCGCCGAGCGAGCTCTGCAGCAGTTGGATCGGCACCTGCGTGAGTTCAGCGGTGGCACGCTGGAGCTCGAGGCGCGCATCGCGCGGGTGGATGCGCTGCTCACGTTGGGCAAGCGGCAGGACGCGCGGCGGGAGCTAGCCAAGCTGCCGATCGAACGCGTGGGCCGCAAGCACGAGCTGCGACTGATCCGGGCGGAGCTGGCGGCTGATCAGGACTGCGGCCAAGCGCTGCCCGACTTTCAGGTGCTGGTCGAGCAGCCGCTACCGCGCGCGTTCGCGGAGCGAGCTCTGTTCGGCCGCGGCGCCTGCTTGCTACGCCTCGGCGACGCGCCGGCTGCCGAGCGGGATTTCGCGCGCTACCTCGAGCGCTTCCCGGATGGCCGCTTCGCTGCGCAAATCCGCGGCCGCTGACAGACGACCGGCGTCGCTGCGGTCGCTCGATGTGCCACCATCTCCCACCATGCCGGCCCATTAGGAAATGCGCTCGGCTTCGCGCAGCCCCGGCTGATTGATCGGCTGGGCGCTCAGGTCTATCGTGGCTGCCTGATGCGCCATGTTTGGTTGGTCACGGGTGTGGGCCTGAGCCTGCTCGCCCTGTCGGGGGCCGCAGGCGCGGCAGAGGGCGCAGCGCTCGCACCGTCCGCCGCCAGCGAGTCGGCGCGCATCAAGCCGGCCGCGGAGCGCAAGCTCACGGGCGTCGAGCGACCGACCATCAAGAAGAAGGCGGCGCAAAAGGCGCAGGCAACACGTGGCGCGCGCGTCAGCCTGCAGATCCCCGAGCGCCTGCGCCAGGTGCTCGCCAAGAAGATCGACCGCCGCATCGAGCGCAACATCGTCGAGAGCAAGAAGCTGCGCGCGGAGGCGATGGCGCTCTTGACGAAGTTCATCGACGAGTCGAAAGCGGACACTCCGGAGATGCCGGAGGCGCTCTTGCGCATGGGGGAGCTGGAGTGGGAAGACGGCCGCGACAAGTTCCTGGAAGCCTTCAAGCGCTGGGAGAAGACGCCGGCGGACGTGCGAAATGATCCGCCTACGCCGAACTACTCCAAGCCGCGCGCGCGCTTTCTGCGGGTGCTCAAGAACTACAAGTCGTTCCCGCAGTACGACCTAGCGCTGTACGTGGACGGCTTCTTGGCCAACGAAGAGGGCAAGTTCGAGGAAGCGCTGGGGCGCTTCAACAAGATCATCGAGTGGTTCCCGAACAGCCGCTTCATTCCGGACGCGCACATGGTGCGGGCCGAGTACGAGTTCACGAAAGACTCGCCCAACTACCAGACGGCTTATCAGGAGTACGAGATCGTCCTCCAATACAAGGACGCGGACTTGTACGATCTGGCGCTGTTCAAGAGCGCTTGGACGCTATGGCGGCTCGGCCGTTCGGAAGAGGCCGCGCAGCGCTTCTTGAAGGTATTTCAGGCCACGGACGCCGACCGTCGCGGCAAGAGCCGGCAAGAGCTGGATGAGCTGCAGAGCGAGGCGCTCAAGAACTTGGTCGCCGTGTTCGTCGAGGACGAGAACAACAGCGCCGAGGACATGTTTCAGTTCCTGGTCAAGGCCGGCGGCGACAAGTTCGCCGGACGCATCGTGCGCGCCTTGGCTGAAGCGTTCTACGAGCAGTCGCACTACGAGCGCGGCATCGAAGCGTACCGGCTGCTGATCAAGCTCGAGCCGACCAGCCCGGAGTGCAGCGAGCACCAGCTACGAATCGCTCAGGGGCACTCCACGCTGGAGGCCTGGAAGGAGCTGGAGGCGGACTACAAGCTGGTGCTGAAGGACTACGTGGCGCCGCTGGCGGAGCCGGGCAAGCCCAAGCCGCCTAGCTCCGGCTGGGTGCAGCTGCAATCGCCGGCCACGCTCGCCGCCGCGGAGGCCGCCGCCGAGAAGCAGATGCGGGAGGACGCGGTAGGGCTCCACGCCAAAGCGCAGGCGGACAAGACCAGCAAGGGCGAGTACCAGGCGGCCGCCGCCCTGTACAGGGCGTACCTATCGCGCTTCGGCAAGCGCGCCGAGGCCTATGAAATCAACTACAACCTCGGCGAAATCAATTTTTATCACCTGAACGACGCCTCCGCCTCAGCGCAAGCGTACTTGGCGGCGGTGCGCATGAACCCGCAGGGGCCGCTCTCGCGCACCGCGCTCTACAACGCCCTGGCAGCGCTCGAGGTCGCGCGCGCCAATGAGTTCGAGGCCAGCAAGAAGGCTGGCCAGAAGCAGCAAGAGTCGCCGACCGATCGCACGCTGACCGAGGCGATGGAGCTCTACATCAAGACCTACCCCACCGATAAGCAGATCCCAGAGCTGCTGTTTCGGCAGGGCAAGCTCTACTACGACTACCAGGTGTACGACCCGGCGGTGCGGCAGTGGGGGCTCTTGCTCGAGAAGTACCCGAACGACAAGTACGCCGCCGGCGCCGGCGAGCTGATCTTGGACTCGTTCAACAAGAGCGAGGACTACGCCAACATCGAGACCTGGGCGCGCCGCTTGAAGAGCGCGCCCTCGTTCCAATCGCCGGCGCAGCAGTCCAGGCTAAACGGCTTGATCGTCGGCGCGATGTTCAAGCTGGGCGAGCAGTTCTCGGCCAAGGGTGAGCACGGCGAAGCGGCCGCGGCGTACCTGCGCGCCGCCAAGGAGTTCCCGAAGGAGCAGCGCTCGGCTCAGGCCGCCGTCAACGCCGAGGTGGAGGCGCGCCGCGCCGCGGACCTCACCACGCTGGCCGCCGCCGCCAAGATCTTGGTGGACAATCACCGCCACCGCGACGAAGCGGCCGAGGGCATCTGGATCGCGGCCACCACCTATCAAGAGGTCGGCCTGTTCAGCGAAGCCGCGAGCTACCACGCGGTGCTCACCGACAGCTGGCCGAAGAACCAGCACCACAAGAACGCCGCCTACAACGCGGTGCTGCTCCGTACGACGGTCGGCGAGCACGCCAAGGCCATCGAGAGCGGCCAGAAATTCAAGAAGTACTACCCCCGCGACGAGAGCGCAGACGAGGTGACCTTCTTGATGGGCAAGGCGCACGAGAAGGCCGGCAAGCAGGCCGAGGCCGCGCAGCTCTACGACTCATATTCCAAGAACGCTCGCAGCGTGGGTAGCCAGATCGAGGCGCTGGTGCGGCTCGCGACGGTCAAGAGAGAGGACGAGCGCGCAGCCAGCGCCGCGCTGGATCGCGCGATTCAGCTCTACAAGTCTCGCAAGAGCACCGTGGACGATCGCGGGCGCTACTACGCCGCCAAGGCTAGGTACCTGCAGGGCGAAGGCATCCTGAAGCGCTTTCAGGACGTGAAGATCGAGGGCGACGTGAAGCAGCTGAAGGAACGGCTCAAGAAGAAGTCGGAGCTGCTGAAGAAGGCGGCGGAGACGTTCCTGTCCACGGCCGAGATCGGCGCGGCCGAGTGGACCACCGCCGCGCTCTATCAGATTGGCGTCACCTACGAGTCTTTCTCCAAGGCTCTGTTGTCATCTCCGCCGCCGGACAACTTGAGCGCCGAGGAGAAAGAGCTTTACACGCAAGCCATCGACGAGTTCGTGGTGCCGATCGAAGAGCGCAGCCTGGAGGCGTACGAGAGCGGGTGGCAGAAGGCGATCGAGCTTGGCATCTTCAACTCCTGGACGGCGAAGATGCGCGAAGCGCTGGGCCGCCTGAACTCCGAGCTGTATCCGCCGCTCAAGGAGCAAGGCTTGCAGCTCCGCTCCCAGGGGCCGGGCCAGCTGCCGCCACTCATCGACGCTACGCGCCGTAGCGCTGGCGGGCGCTCCGACAAGTTCCTGCTGCCGCCGAGCGGCGCCAACGAAAAGGCGAAGCCCGACGGCAAGAAGGAGGAGAAGAAATGAGGGCCGGCTACGCGCTGCTGCTGCTCTTGGCGCTCTCGGCCTGCGGCAAGCCGCAGCAGAAGGTGGAGGCGCCCACCCTGCCGCCCGCCAACCCGGTGGCGCTCGGCAAGATGGTGCAGGGCGTGCAAGCCGCGCGTGACGCCGCCGGCAGGGACCGAGCCATCAGCCTGCTGGAGGAAGCGGTCAAAGCCGACGCGGGCTTGTGGGAGGCGCACTACAATTTGGGCGTGCTGCTGGCCGACAAGGGTGACCTCTCCCGCGCCGAGCGGCACTTGGCCACCGCGCAGGGCCTCGCTCCCAACGCGGAAGACGTGGCCGTCGCGCTGTCGGAGGTACGGCGCCGCAGCGGCGACGCGCAAGGCGCGATCGACGCGCTGGTGCCGTTCGTGAAGGAGAACCCGGGCGCCAGTCACGCCCCGGTGGCGCTGATCGGCGCGCTGCGCGAAGGCCGCAAAGTGGACCAAGCCATCGCGCAGGCGCAGCAAGTGCTGGTGCGACACGCGGGCGATCCGCGAGCTTTGTCGGAGCTGTCGCTCTCCTACCTGGACAAGGGTGAGCTCGACACCGCGGAGCTGCTCAGCAACGAGGCGCTCAAGGCCGATCCGAAGAGCGCCATCGCCGAGCGCACCGCGGGCCTGATCAAGCTGCACATGGGTGACGACGCGCTCGCCTTTCGGCACTTCGCGCGCGCCTCCGAGCTGGATCCGAAGGACACCACCGCCCGGCTCAACGTCGGAACGGTGCTGCTGCAAGCGGGCATCTACGATCGCGCAGCCGAGCAATTTCGCGCCGTGCTCGAGATCGAGTCGGACGACACCGCCGCGGCGCTCGGCTTAGCCGCGGCGCGGCGCGGGCAGGGCAAGCGCGAAGAGCCTGCCCCCTACCTCGAAGCGGAGAAGCTCCTCAAGTCCGTGATCGCGCGTGAGCCGCAGAACCTGGAGGCGACCTTCAACCTGGCCGTGCTCTACGCGGACTTCTTGAAGCGTCCCGCGGAGGCCCTGCCGCTCTATCAACGCTTCTTGGAGCAGGCGCCGAGGGGCCACGCCGCGCGCCCGGAGGCCGAGCGCGCGGTCGCGGCGATCAACGACCAGAAGAAGTAGCCCGCGCGCTCAGTCTGCGCACGGCGCGAGCAGCGTGAGCTTCCACTTCGGGTTGCGGTTGTCCTCGCCGGCGAGGTTGTCGCTGTACGGGCTGTCCTGCAGCCAAACACCGAGCTTGCCGCCGGGGAAGTCGAGCTCTTTGGGCGCCACCTCCAGGTTCGCGTCCACGCACTCCTCGAAGCTCTCGAACGCACCCTGGCCAGCAAAGACGCCGATCGTGGCCGGTGGCATCACGATCTTGTCGCTGGTGGTCTCGCCCACCAACCACCACGCGTAGCTGCCGTCCTCATAGGCGTGGATGGTCCAGCCCTGACCGCTACCGTACTTCATGCAGCCGTCCACGTAGTCGATGCGGTAGCGACCTGCTGGCAGCTCGGCTCCGCCGTCGAAGTACACGACGGTGCCGAATAGATCGAGGTTCTGTTGCGTGCCGCTGCTCTGCACCTCGCCCACCTCACAGGTGTCGCCGCCGCCTTCGCCACCAGCCCCTGCCTCACCGCTGCTGCCGGCCTCGCCACCGCCGCTCGTGCTGCCCGCCTCGCCGCCGCTGTCGGCACCGCCGTTCGCGCTGCCCGCCTC
>JAEYOT010000852.1 GCA_023411445.1 Pseudomonadota bacterium | reverse complement strand
AGCTTGCCCAGCACCGCTGGTGTGAGCTCATCGGCTAGGATGGTGCTCGTGGGGCGGTTACCGGCGAAGGCCTTGTGCGTCACCAGCGCTTCGGGCACGCCCTCGGCCCTGACCTCGGCTTCGGTCTTGCCGAAGGCGAGCGCCTCGGTTTGCGCGAAGAAGTTCGCCATCAACTGATCGTGGTGCTCGCCGAGCGCGTTCAAGCTGCGCGCGAAGCCGATGAAGTCACACGGGATGAGCTTCGTGCCTTGGTGGATGAGCTGATAAAAGGCGTGCTGCCCGTTGGTGCCCGGTTGGCCCCAGATGATAGGCCCGGTCTGGTAGTCCACGGGCTCGCCCGGCAAGGTCACGCTCTTGCCGTTGCTCTCCATGTCCAGCTGCTGCAGGTACGCGGGGAAGCGGCTCAGGTACTGGTCGTAGGGCAGCACTGCGTGCGACTCAGCGCCGAAGAAGTTATTGTACCAAACGCCGAGCAGACCCAGCAAAACCGGCAAATTGCGCTCGAAGGGCGCGGTGCGGAAATGCTCGTCGAGCTCGTGGAAGCCGTCCAGCATCGCGCGGTAGTGCTCGGGCCCGATCGCGACCATGAGCGACAGGCCGATCGCCGAGCTGTAGCTGTAGCGACCGCCTACCCAGTCCCAGAAGCCGAACATGTTGGCGGTGTCGATGCCGAACTTGGCCACCTCCGCCGCATTGGTCGAGACCGCGACGAAGTGCTTGCGCACCGCGGACTCGTCGCCCAGGGCGCTCAGCAGCCAAGCGCGCGCGGTCTGGGCGTTCATGATCGTCTCGATCGTGGTGAACGTCTTCGAGCAGACGATGAACAGCGTCTCGGCGGCGTCCAGGCCTTGCACGGCCTCGGCGAAGTCCGTCGCGTCCACGTTGGAGACGAAGCGGAAGGTCAAGCCCCGATCCGAGTAGGCGCGGAGCGCCTCGTAGGCCATGGCCGGCCCCAAATCCGAGCCGCCGATGCCCACATTGACCACGTTCTTGATGCGCTTGCCGGTGTGGCCGCGCCACTCGCCGCTGCGCACTCGCTGGGCGAAATCCGCCATCTTGTCGAGCACGGCGTGCACGTCGGGCACCACGTCCTTGCCGTCGACCTCGATGCGCTTGCCGCGCGGCGTGCGCAGCGCGACGTGCAGCACGGCGCGGCCCTCCGTCGCGTTGATCTTGTCGCCGCGGAACATGGCGTCGATGCGCTCACGCAGGCCGACGGCGTTCGCCAAGTCCAGCAGCAGGCGTAGCGTGTCCGTCGTGACACGCTGCTTGGAGTAATCTAGGAGCAGCCCCGCCGCCTCCAGGCTGAAGCGCTCGGCGCGACCGGGATCCTGCTCGAACAGCTCGCGTAGGTGGCGCGGCTCGAGCTCACGGTAGTGCTGGTTGAGCGCTTGCCATTCGGGACGGGCGGTGAGACGGGGAGACGACATGCTCGATCCTTTCGCCCGGCGTTTGCCACGACTGGGCCGCGAGCGATAGCCCCGCGCGTCAGGCAGGCTCGAGTGGCTGCGGCAGCAGCTCCACGTCAGCCACGATCGGCAGGTGATCGCTGGCGGCTTGGGTGGCCTGGTTGCGCACCGGGTGAGCGGAGACCAAGCTGAGCGCGCCGCGGTACCAGAGGCCGTCCAGCGGTCGCAGCGGCAGCGCAGCAGGAAACGTGGCCGTGACCTTGCCGGCGCGGCTCAGCCCCACCGGCTCCAAGAAGCGCTTGCCGAGGGTCGCCCACACGTCATTGAAATCACCCCCCACGATCAGCGGCGTGTCGCGCTGGAGGTGGGCGAAGGGCTGGCAAGCCAAGAAGCGCTCGAGCTGAGTCGCGCGCTCGGCGCCGGAGAGCCCTAGGTGCAGGTTGAACACCACCAGGCTGCGCGTGTGCCCTCCCTCGAGCTTGGCGTGCACGCGCGTCTGCACCAGACCACGGCGCTTGCGTTTGCCGATCGTCAAGTCGATGCGCGAGGAGTCCGTGACGGGGAAGCGGCTCAGGATGGCGTTGCCATAGCCGCCCACGCGGAAGCGGTGCTCGTCGCCGAACGCGACGTGCTTCATGTCGAGCGCCTCGGACAGCTCTTCCAGCTGGTCGTCCATCGCGCAGCGCGGCATGCCCTGAGTCACTTCCTGAAGTAGCGCTACGTCCGGCTTCAGCGAAGCCAAGACATCGATGGTTCGCTCCAGCCGGTAGCGGCGATCCACCCCGCCGATGCCCTTATGGATGTTCCAGGTCACGACGCGAATGCGCATGGCAAGCTCCCCATCATAGCGAACTCCGAGCCAGGCGTACCGAGCAGCCGGGCGCTGAGCTATGCTTCCTGTCCCCCAACTCCGAGATGACCGAGTCCCCGCTCCCCGACCTGACTGGCACCGTGGTCGCCGGCAAGTATCGCGTCGAGCGCCTGTTGGGGCAGGGCGGCATGGGCTCCGTCTGGGCGGGGCGGCACGTCACGCTGGGCCAGCTCGTCGCGGTCAAGCTCGTCCACCCCAAGCTGCTTGACAGCGTGGAGGCTCGGCGTCGCTTCGACAACGAGGCCAAGGCCGCCGCGCGCATCAAGAGCAGGCACGCCGTTGCCGTGTACGACCATGGCGTCAGCGAAGAAGGCCAGCCCTACATCGTCATGGAGTACCTCGAGGGGGAATCGCTGGAGCGGGCGATCCGCCGCCGTGGCAAGTTGCCCTTCTCGGAGGTGGTGCAGATCGTGGCGCAGAGCGCGCGCGCCCTCTCGGCGGCGCACCAAGCTCACGTCGTGCACCGCGACCTCAAGCCGGACAACATCTTTTTGGCGAAGGACACCGAGGGCAGCAAGCTCGGCTACTCCGTCAAGCTGGTGGACTTCGGCATCGCCAAGCTCGTGCAAGACGAAGCGGAGACCGGCGCGTCGGCGACGCAGGCCGGCATGGTGCTGGGCACTCCGCATTACATGAGCCCCGAGGCGCTGACCGCCTCGGCGCCGGTCAGCGCCGCTTCGGATATCTGGTCACTGGGGGCGTGTGCGTTCTCGGCCAGCTGCGGGCGCGTGCCCTTCGAAGGGGAGGCGATCGGTGACGTGGTGCTCAAGGTGTGCGCGGCGCCGCTACCCGTGCCGTCCAAGCTCGACCCGTCATTGCCACGAGCGTTCGACGCTTGGTTCGCCAAGTGCTGCTCGCGCGACGTGTCTTCGCGCTTTCGCAGCGCGGCCGAGGCGGCCGACGCGTTGTTGCGGCTGGAGGAGTGGAGCCGCGCGGAGCGCGAGAACGTCGTCTACGAGTTTAGGCCGCTGCAACCCAGCATGGCGCTGCTGGATTTGGAGCAGGAGCCTCCCGTCTCCAGCCGTGGCCGCATGCTGGCCGGCATTTTGGTCGGAGCCTCGCTCATGCTGGGAGCGCTCGGCTTCTACGTGATGAAGCGGACGCGCGAGGCGGACGAGCTGATCCGCCAGAGCATCGCGCAGGCCGCTGCGTCAGTCGAGGCTGCCAACGCGCGCAAGCTCGAGGAGGCCGAGCAGGCCTTCCTGGCGTCGCAGAAAGCGGCGGCTGCCAGCGCGTCAGCCGCCCAGCCGGCAGTGCCCCGGCCGACCCGCAAGCTCAAAGCGCCTGCTCCCCGCCCCAGCGCGCGCCCGCCGCAACAATGAGCACGCGGTCGTGATACTACGGCGAAGCGGTGTTATAGGAACTGCCCCGCAGAGGTTCCGATGATTGACGACATCCTGAGCGAGCTGAAGGCGTCGAGTGAAAAGGCCAAGGAGGCGCTGCGTCGCGAGCTCTCCAAGCTGCGAACCGGCCGTGCCCATCCCGCCATGCTCGACATGTTGCGTGTGGACTACTACGGCCAGCAGACCCCGATCGCTCAGATGGCTAGCGTCGGCGTGCCCGAGCCGCGCATGCTCACGGTCAAGCCGTGGGATAAATCGGTCGTTACCGCCGTAGAAAAGGCGATCCGCGAGAGCGATCTCGGCCTGAACCCCCAGGTGGACGGTGACTTGATCCGCATCCCGGTCCCGGCCCTCAGCGAGCAGCGCCGTAAGGACCTGGTGAAGGTCGCCAAGAAGAGCGGCGAGGAGTGCAAGGTCGCCGTGCGCAAGGCGCGGCACGAGGCGCTCGACATGCTGAACGACCTGAAGGATAGCGGCGGCGCCAGCGAGGATGACGTGGAGCGCGCCAAGAAGAAGGCGGAGGAGCTCGTGTCCGAAGCGGGCCAAAGCATCGACCAGATCATCGCCGCCAAAGAGAAGGAAATCCTGGCGATCTGAGCCAGGGCCTGCGCCGACCGGCTCACGGGCACGGACGGGCAGGGCGGACGTGGGGCCGGCGCATGGGCCGCCGCCACGCGACGCCGCCACGCGACGCCTAGTGGCCATCAGCGGCTAGGAGAAGCGTAGCGAAGCCAGCCGGCCAGCGGGGCCGAGGCTTGACACAGGTAATGGCCCGTGAAACCGTGATGCACTAGCTGTTTTCGAGGGCAAATGCGCGCTGTCGCGGCCGGACTCACTGACGTAGGACTCCAGCGGGATCACAACGAAGACAGCTTTGCGATCCTTCAGGACCACGAGCTTTACATCGTTGCTGACGGAATGGGCGGTCATCGCGCGGGCGATGTCGCGAGCAAGCTAGCCACGGAAGCGATCGTGGACTTCTTCCGCGCCACCGCCGCGGAAGACTTCACGTGGCCCTTCCACTTCGACTCCCGCATGTCGGAGGAGGAGAACCGGCTGCTCACCGGTATCAAGATCGCCAATCGCCAGATCGTGGAGCGCAGCTCTCGCTCGCGCGAGTGTCACGGCATGGGCACCACCGTCGTCGGTGCGCTGTTCAACGGCAAGAAGGGCAAGATGTACATCGGGCACGTGGGCGATAGCCGTGCCTACCGCGTGCGCGGCAACGAGATCCGGCAGATGACGCGGGATCACTCGCTCGTGAACGACTACCTGCTGGCGATGCCCGAGCTCACTGAAGAGCAGAAGAGCGAGCTACCGAAGAACGTGATCACGCGCGCGCTCGGCATGCAGGAGCACGTGAGCGTGGATCTGCAGGGAGACGACGCGTCCCCCGGGGACTGCTACGTGCTCTGCTCGGACGGTCTCAGCGGCATGATCGAGGATCAGGAGATCTTGGAGATCGTCTCGGGCTCGCCGAACATCGAGGAGGCTTGTCGCAAGCTGATCGCGCTCGCCAACGAGCACGGCGGCGAGGACAACATCACGGCGGTGCTGGTCAAGATCGAGGACGAGCCAGGCGGCGAGAAGGTCAGCCTGTCGGATACGCTGCCCACGCCGCTGACCTCGCGCATGCGCGGCCCCACCGGCACGCTGCCGGACGCCCACGCGGACACGCCGCCTGCCGGCGAGACGAAGCCCAAGGAGTAGCGGCCGCGGCGCGCTCCGGGCGCCTACGCGCACCAACACCAGCGCGAGAACGCGCGACGCTTCCTCGGTGTATCGCGCGAAGCTCGATGGTGTATCGCGCGAAGCTCGCGAAGCGCGGACTACTGCTCGCAGTTCTCGAGGACGAAGAAACCCTTGGCGCTGCAAACCTCCGAGGGCGGCGCGCTGACCAACGGGCAATCGAAGGAGGCCCAGATGTGGCCGGCCTTGACCTGGAAGTTGTTGCCGTCGCCCTTTGCGGCGTTCACGACGCAGTTGGCTTCAGGCGAAGCGAGCGGGCTGGACAGAAGCTGCGCGTTGACGACCGTCACGCGGGCAGTGCCTTTGAGGTCGGCCCCGAGTGAGCCCTCGATGCGCAGCGCTTTCACGCCGGCGCTGATATCCCCGGAGAAGGTAAAGGTGGACCCGCCCTTGACGGAGCACGACACCGCGGCGCCGTTCTCCCCGTCGACGGCCTTGTGCTTGTAGGTGTCCTGGTCGAGCTGCTCCACGGGGTTGCGCTCGATGACGGCTGGCACGTCGTACGTGAACGGGAGGCCGGCGCACATCGTCCCGTCAGGGCGGGGCGACGGAGTCCTGACCGACGCGACGAAAGCGCCTTGGGCGGGAGGTGCCACGGGATCGCTACAGCCAAGCGCTCCGAGAGCGAGTAGGGCCGTGACACACCATCGCGACGACACATGCATCGGAGACTCTCCTCTACGTTCCCGCTCTTGCTGCGGAGTTATGGGGTGAGTGACGGGGATCGAACCCGCGACAACCGGAGCCACAATCCAGTGCTCTACCACTGAGCTACACCCACCATGACGGGTTTGTTACTGCTCGTAACCGAAATCGTTCTGCTTTCGTCCTTTAGTCGAGCCTCGGGCGCCGCCCTTGAAGATCTGCAGGAGAGTCGAAACTTCCCGCAGTGGCGACCGAGAGCGGGGGGCTAGTAGCACAAGCGGGCGGCTCGTCCCAAGAGAAAGCTGCTCGCAAACGAACGGTTCGCGACGCGGGCACTTGCTTCCAGCAGAACTGGATCAACCAAAGCGCCAGTACTGCTGCTGGGTCTGCAGTACCTGCCGCAGCACGTCCTCTTCTTCCCGCGCAGCGCTTAGGCTTCTCGCAGGGCCGTCGCTGACCGGGCCGCGCTCCGCGCGCGCCTCCGGCGCTTCCGGCCGCTGCCCGAACAGCGCGCGCGCCACCTCGGCGCTGGAATCGCGGAGCGCGGTCAGGTCGTAGCCGCCTTCGAGCATCAACCCGAGCGGGCAGCTCTCGGGCAGCGTTTGGAGCAGGGAGCGCGTCATCCCCGAGAAGGCGCGCGCGGTGAGCTGGAGCTCGGCGAGCGGGTCGCGGCCGGGGTCGGTGGAGGCGCCCCG
>JAEYOT010000848.1 GCA_023411445.1 Pseudomonadota bacterium | reverse complement strand
GTCCTGCCCACCGTGTACGAACGGGGAAGCTTGGTCCGCGTCCGGTAGTAGAGTCTGGTGCCGAGGAGCAGGAGCACGACAAGTCCATGGAGCTCAAGATCGGTCGCGACACCTTGATGGCAATCTCGGCGGTGGCCTGGGCGGACGGAACCATCGATCCGCGCGAGGTGGAGGCGCTTCGCCAGGCTGCGCAGCAGCTGCAGCTGCAGGGAGAGGACCTGGTGGAGATCGAGCGCGCCCTCAGCAGCCGCGTGCACGTGGAAGACGTCGAGACGGTGCGCATGAACCGCCTGACGCGGCTATTCACCTACGCCACGGCCTGCTGGATGGCGCAGGTCGACGGCGACGAGTCGTCGTCGGAGGTGGCCATGCTCCAGCTGCTAGGCGATCGCCTGGGCTTGTCGGCGGTCGCGCGCGAGCGCGCGCACAACGCGGTGCGCGGCATCGCTGAACGCTCTGCCCCGGGCAGCTTCGATTTGCTCGCCCTACGCTCGCGACTATCCGCCGGGCTGAGCCAGATCGGCGACGAGTAGTCGCCGCCGCCCCAGCCCGCGGGAACGCGGAGCGCGTGCGCGTCGGTTCAGATCTTGCCGGTGAGCAAGAACGCGATGATGAACGCGAACAGCACCAGCGACTCCATCAGCGCCAGGCCGAGAATCATCGGCGTCTGGATGCGCGGAGCGGCACCGGGGTTGCGGCTGATGCCTTCGAGCGCGGCCGCTGCAGCGCGACCCTGACCGAGGCTACCACCGAGCACTGCCAAGCCGATCGCGATGGCGGCGCCGATCGCGGCAGCGGAGCCCGAGCCGCCACCAGCTGCCGCATCCTGGGCGAACGCCGGGGCAGCGGGGAACGTGGTCAGGGCAACACTGGCAAGCTTGAGCTTGTTCTTCGACATTAAAGGACTCCTTTTACTCCGCGTGGCGCTTGCTGCGCCGAAGACCTGCACGTGGCAGGGGTAATTTCGCGACCCGCTCTTAGTTCCTTTTCGCTCCCCGTGCCACTCGTTTTTGGAGGCGGCGAGGCTTTAGTTCTGGGCCGTTCCGAGCTGATTGGAAGCAGGCGTCAGTGATGCGCTCCGTGAGCTTCGTGCTCGGTCGCCAGGCCGATGTAGATGCAGGTCAACATCGTGAAAACTAGCGTCTGAATCAGCACCACCAGGCAGCCCAGCATCATGAGCGGCAGCGGCACCAGGATGGCCACCAGCGACATGAACAAGCCGAGCATCATGTGGTCGGCCGCCATGTTCACCATGAGACGAACCGCGAGCGTGACCGGGCGCACGCACAGCGAGATGACTTCGATCGGAAACATCAGCGGAGCCAGGTACCAGGCCGGACCCGCCAGGTGCGCGATGTAGGCGAAGCCGTTGGTCATCAGACCGTAGGCGTTGAACAGCACGAACACGACCAGCGCGCTGCCCAGCGTGACGTTGAGGCTACTGGTGGCCACCGGCATGCCGGGGATGAGCGCCATCACGTTCGAGAAGAAGACGAAGATGGCGGCGGTGCCGATCAGCGGGAAGTATTTCTTGGCACGCTCGGCGTCCATCACGCTCTTGGCCAGGTCGTAGAAGTAGGCCAGGAACGCTTCCATGAAGGTGCGCAGCGTGAGCTTGTCTTCCGGGATGATCGCCTCGTCCGTCTGATTGAGGCGCGAGCGAACACGCGCCGCGATCAGCAGGATGAGCGTGACCACGAACAGCGAGGCGACGAGCGGCTCGAAGCTCTGCCAAGTCGGCGCGGGGCCACCGACGACGGTGTCGCCGAGCATCGCAGCGTTGTGCTCGAGGGTGTCACGGAAGTGCGAAAGGATCAGCGTAAGCCAGGAGGAATGTTCGGGCATCTATCGACCTTTGGGGGAATCATCTTCGATTCCGCCGGGAATACTGGGAGCTGAGACTGACTGGGCGCGCAGGGCGCCGAGCTGCGCGAGCACGATACCGAGCGGCAGCGCGCCGTAGCCCACGGCGAGCGGCACCACCGTGGTGATGCCGAGCTTGAGCACGAGCGCGACGAGCGCGAGCAAGCCGATCAACTTGAGCGCGGCGAGCAAGACCCAAGGCAGGCCGGCGCCATTGATGAACGCGCGCACGATGCGACCTAGCGCCCACAAGTTCAGCGCGCCCGCCACGGCGCCGAGCGCCACACCGACGACAGCTTGCGTGCCGAGCACGAACGGTGACGCGAGCGTGAGCAACACGCCCGTCAGGGCTACGCCCCACAGCGCAGCGCGCAGGCCAGCTTCTTCGTCAGTGCTTCGCATCGTCGTCGTACTTCTGGCGCTCTTCCCGCTCGCGCTGCTCGAGCTGCTCGGCCTCGCGGGTGGACTTGCGCATGGCTCGATAGATGGCGCGCCCCGCGGCCGCAAGCCCGTAAGCGAAGCCAATCCAAGTCAGCCAACCGCCCGTGTCGAGCTTCTTGTCCAGCCATTGACCGCCGAACAAACCGAGCGCCACGCTGAGAATGATCTCCAGCCCCAGGGTCCCGTAGGTCCCAAGGGCTTTCCAGTCTTGCTGCAAGGCCGGGGGTTTGATGGGGCGGGCACTAGCACGCTGCGTGCTATGGTCCAGCGCGGATGAAGCGTGTTGCCCTTCTCCTAGCGATTGCCGCAGCTGCACCGAGCGTCGCGCATGCTCAGGGCGCTGCCTCCACCGCGCCCACCCCGCCGGCCGAGGCAGCGCCCGCAGCGCAGCCCGCGGAGCCGGAGCCGCCCGAGAGCGCGCCGGGAACATCACCCGCGC
>JAEYOT010000642.1 GCA_023411445.1 Pseudomonadota bacterium | reverse complement strand
ACCCGCTGCTCCAGCGGCTGGTGGGTGGCTGCGACGATACGCACGTCGACGCGCACGGGTTGCGCGCCACCCACGCGGTAGAAACTGCCCTCGGCCAGCACGCGCAGCAGACGCGTCTGCAACTCGATCGGCATGTCGCCGATTTCGTCCAGGAACAGCGTGCCGCCGTGCGCCTCTTCGAAGCGGCCGCGGCGCAGATTGTTGGCGCCCGTGAACGCGCCACGCTCGTGGCCGAACAGCTCGGCCTCCAGCAAGTCGCGCGGGATGGCCGCCGCGTTCAACGCCACGAAGGGGCCGCTGGCGCGCACGCCGTGACCGTGCAAGGCGCGTGCCACCAACTCCTTGCCGGTGCCGGACTCGCCCGTGATCAGCACGATCGCGTCGGTGGGCGAGATCTTCACGACGCGCGTGAGCACGTCGCGGATGGACTGCGAACGCCCGACGATGTTCTCGAGGTGGTAGCGCTCCTTGAACTCGCGCGCGAAGGCCTGCACCTGACCTTGCAGCTTGCGGCTCTCCATCGCCTTGCCAACCTTGACGATCAGCTCTTGCTCGGTGAACGGCTTCTGGATGTAGTCGAAGGCGCCCACCCGCATGGCCTCGACCGCGCTCTCGATCGTACCGTAGGCGGTCATCACGATGACCTCGGTCATCGGCTGCGCCTCTTTGGTGGCGCGCAGCACCTCGATGCCGTCGTACTCGCCCATCCGCAGGTCCGTGAGCACGACGTCGAAGGCGCCCGTCGCGCCGAGCTCTCGGCCCTGCGCGCCGTCGGCGGCTTCGTCCACCTCGTAGCCCTGCCCTCGCAGCATCATGGCTAGGGTGGTGCGCATGTTGCGCTGGTCATCGACGACGAGAATCTTTCCCATTGCGGCCGGCTCGGGTTCTCCGATCTAGCACTAGATCGCCCGTCCCGCGCCCCGACGCAAGCCCCCAAGCTCCCGGCTGCCGTGGGGATGGCCGTTTCGGAACAGATCGGGTTTCTTCCGCGCTCGAGCGACGGGGCGACCGCGCGCTACCGCTCAGTTTCGCATGAACAAGAGGACGAACGCGGCGACCAGCAGGCCGACGACGCCGATGGCGTAGCCGACGATGCTGCCGACGCTGAGGGAGCTGAACGCGCTCGGCTGGGGCTGAGACTGCGACACATCCCGCCGCAAGCCCGAGAAGCTCGAGCTCAAGCGACCGGCGAGGCTCGGAGACGTGACGTTCGACAGGCCGGACAGGTTGCTGCCCGTCACCTGGCTGACCGAGCTCACACCGCTCACGGTGATGCGATCTTTGCCCGTGGGCGTGAACGCCAGCTCACCCGAGAGCAGATCCGAGGGCGAGGTCTGCCCGGAGCCGAGCGCCTTGAGCGCTGCCCGTACCGCCTTGCGGCGCTGCTCGATGCGCTCGCCCAGCACGCGCTTCATCAGCCCGGCGAGGCCGCTCTGCGCCACCACGATGCGCTCGGACTTGAGGTACGCCCGCAAATCGTCCGCCAGCTCCTGCGCCGTCTGGTAACGAGCCTCCACGTTGCGCTCGAGCGCCTTGAGCACGATGCGCTCGAGCCCCGGTGGGTACTTCGGATCGATGCTTGTCGGCTTGGGGATGGGGCCGCCGATCACTAGCTTGAGCGTGTCGATGTCGTGCTCACCGCGGAACAAGCGCCGGCTGGTCGTGAGCTCAAACAGCACGATGCCCAGCGAAAAGATGTCGCTACGGCGATCCACCGGCTTGCCCAGCGCCTGCTCGGGCGACATGTAGCCGAACTTGCCCTTCAACTGTCCGGCGCGAGTCGCCTCACTGATGCGCCCGACGGCCTTGGCTACGCCGAAGTCCACCAGCTTCACGCTGCCGTTCGTGCCGATCAGGATGTTGTGCGGTGAGACGTCTCGATGCACCACGCCGCGCAGGCTGCCGTCTAGGTCACGCAGCTCGTGCGCCGCGTGCAGGCCGGAGGCAGCGTCGGCGATGATCTTGACGGCGAGCTCCGGCGGGATCGCTCGGCGCTTGCCTGCTTCCGCGATGACGGTGTGCAGGGACTCACCCTCCACCCACTCCATCGACATCCACATGACGCCGTCCGCGTCGCCCACGTCGTAGATCTCGACGACGTTGGGGTGCTTGATGGCGCGAACGAGCCGCACCTCGTCCAAGAACATGGTGACGAACTCGGTCTCTTCAGCGAGCTCGATCAGCATGGCCTTGACGGCCACCAGGCGATCGTCCTTGGGATCTTTGGCGCGCTCGCGAGCCACCCAGACCGTCGCCATGCCGCCGCGGCCGATTCGGAGCATGAGCTCGTTGTCACCGAGCTTCGATCCTTGCTTGAGGTCTTCCGTCATCAGGGCGGGACGTTCCCGGGTCGCGAGCGAGGCTCGCATCCCGCGGCGGTGGCTCTTGGATTTGTACTACCGCCCCGCCGAGCCGGCCAAGCTGGAAGCGCCCGCTCCAGCCGGTCGGCCCTGCCGCCGGAGCGCGGGGCAAGCCGCGCAAAAGCGCGCCAGTGCGATGCACCCCACGCCGCGGGCGCTTGAGCTATAAGGCCGCCTCGAACGGAGCGAAAACGCCATGACGAGTTTGAAAGAGCAACTGGGCAGCGGAGAAAAGCGCTCACAGGTCATCGAGGACGCCATCAAGGTCTTGGACGCCGAAGTGGCAGACAAGAGCGGCCTGACTGGGCTCGCCGTGAAAGGCGGCTACAAGGTCGTCCAAGGCGTCCGGCCCGGCTTCGTGAAGGACGTCGTCTCCAACCTGCTGGACGACTTCTTGGATGCGATGGATCCGCTGTACCAAGAGGCCAAGCAGAAGGGCCGTCCGGCGGGCTCGCACCTCATCGACAACAAGGGTCGCGTCGCCGAGGCGCTGCTGGGCGTCACGGACCGCAAGGCCGAGCGCGCTGACGGCGTGCTCAAGAAGGCCTACGAGAAGCTGCGGCCCCTGGCCAAGGGTCAGGTGGAAGCCGCCGCCCCGCGCCTGGCCCAGCTGCTCGAAAAGCACGCGGAAAAGACCGCCTAACGCGCCATCTTCGGGCGTCCGCAGCTCTCACTAGCCGCCGCGCGCGGTCCGTGCTGAGCTGAACGCCGGGCCAACGCCGCGGCCCCCTCGGCGTCGCCGCAGTTGCCCATTTCTTCGCCGTTTCTCGCTTTCCGCTATTCCCTATCGGATGGCTTGACAATCTCTCGAATTGGGCGAGATTTCCCGTCCAAAACGTCGCGCATGACCACCAGCACCCCAGCAACGGAAACGTCCCCCACTCGCCACGTCCTCAAAGGCGCCGTCGTTCGCTTCGCAGGCGACTCCGGTGACGGCATGCAGGTCACCGGCGATCAGTTCACCGCCGCTGCGGCCCTCGCGCAGAATGATTTGGCGACGTTCCCGGACTTTCCGGCGGAGATTCGCGCGCCGGCCGGCACCCTCTACGGCGTCTCCGGCTTTCAGATCCACTTCTCGTCGGAGCACGTCTTCACTCCGGGGGACGCGCCCGACGTGCTGGTGGCGATGAACCCGGCCGCGCTCAAGACCAACGTGCGGGACTTGAAGCCGGGCGGCTTGCTGATCGTCAACAGCGGCACCTTCAGCGGCACGAACCTGAAGAAGGCCGGCTACGCCAGCAATCCCCTCGAGGACGGCTCGCTGGACAACGCGGGCTACTCGGTCCTCGCCATCGATATCAGCAAGCTCACGCTCGCCAGCGTGAAGGACGCGGGGCTCTCCACCAAGGAAGCCAACCGCTGCAAGAATTTCTGGACGCTGGGCTTGATGTTCTGGATCTACGGTCGCCCGCTGGAGCCGTCGATCAAGTGGATCGAGAGCAAATTCGCCAAGCGGGCGGACCTGGTGGCGGCCAACATCGCCGCGCTCAAGGCCGGGCACGCCTACGGCGAAACGGCGGAGGTCTCGCACTTCAGCTACGAGGTGCCCAAAGCGCCCGTCGCCAAGGGCAAGTACCGCAACATCGGCGGCAACACGGCGACGGCGTGGGGTCTGCTGGCTGCGTGTGAGCTCAGCGGGCTCGAAATGACGCTCGGCGCCTACCCGATCACGCCCGCCAGCGACGTGCTGCACGAGCTGTCCAAGTTCAAGCACTTCGGCGTGACGACGATCCAAGCCGAGGACGAGATCGCCGCCATCTGCGCGGCGATTGGCGCCTCGTATGCAGGGCGCATCGGCGTCACGTCGACGAGCGGTCCTGGCGTCGCCCTCAAGATGGAAGCGGTAGGCTTGGCGGTGTCCACCGAGCTACCGCTGGTGTTGATCGACATCCAGCGCGGAGGGCCGAGCACGGGCCTGCCGACCAAGACCGAGCAGGCGGACTTGCTGCAGGCCGTGTACGGCCGCAACGGCGAAGCGCCGGTAGCGGTGATCGCCGCGGCCACGCCGGGTGATTGCTTCTACATGGCGATCGAGGCGGTCCGGCTCGCCATCAAGTACATGTGCCCCGTCTTCTTGCTCACCGACGGCTACCTGGCGAACGGAGCCGAGCCGTGGGCGATCCCCGATGTTACCACGCTCCCCAAGATCCCCGTGAATTTCCGGGAAGATCCCGAGGGATTTCACCCGTTTTTGCGGGACCCACAGACGCTAGCGCGCGCGTGGGCCATCCCGGGCACGCCGGGGCTCACTCACCGCATCGGCGGCATCGAGAAGGACTTCAACTCCGGTCACATCTCGTACAACCCCGAGAACCACGAGAAGATGACCAAGACGCGCGCGGCCAAGATCGCCGGCATCGCCGCGGACGTCCCGGACCAGCAAATCGAAGTCGGCAGCGACTCAGGCAAGCTGCTCGTCTTGGGCTGGGGCTCCACCTACGGCTCGATCCGTGAAGCGGTGCAGCGCTGCCGCGAGCGCGGTCTCGACGTGTCGCACGCCCATGTGCGCTACCTGAACCCCTTCCCCAAGAACCTCGGTGACCTGCTCAAGCGCTTCGACCGCGTTCTGGTGCCGGAGCTGAACAACGGGCAGCTGGTCAAGATGATCCGCAGCCAGTACCTGGTGCCGGCGGAGAGCTTGCCCAAGATTCAGGGTCAGCCGTTCAAGATCGCGGAGCTCGAAGAGAAGATCCGCCAGGTGATGGAGAGCTGAGCGATGTCACAGATCATCGAGCCGTCCAAGCTGAC
Organism: Pseudomonadota bacterium; assembly: GCA_023411445.1. Classification (GTDB taxonomy): domain Bacteria; phylum Myxococcota_A; class Polyangia; order Polyangiales; family Polyangiaceae; genus PMG-095. Next base: position 5,374 of record JAEYOT010000642.1, on the reverse strand, counting down.
GAAGAAGGATTTCGAGACCGATCAGGACGTGCGCTGGTGCCCGGGGTGCGGCGACTACGCCATCTTGGCCACCGTGCAGCGCGTGATGCCTGAGCTTGGTATTCCGCTGGAGCAGATGGTGTGGGTGAGCGGCATCGGCTGCAGCAGCCGCTTCCCGTACTACATGAACACCTACGGTTTTCACACCATCCACGGTCGCGCGCCGGCCTTCGCGATGGGCATCAAGACAGCCAACCCCTCGCTCAGCGTGTGGATGGCAACGGGCGACGGCGACGGCCTGAGCATCGGCGGTAACCACCTGATGCACTGCCTGCGCCGAAACCTCGACATCAAGGTGTTGATGTTCAATAACCGTATCTACGGCTTGACCAAGGGCCAGTACTCGCCCACGAGCGAGATCGGTAAAGTCACCAAGAGCACTCCCACTGGCTCAGCCGACCAGCCCGTGGATCCGGCTGCGTTCGCGCTGGGCGTCAACGGCAGCTTCGTGGCGCGCTCAATCGACACGGAAGCGCAACACCTCGCGGACGTGCTGCGCCGCGCTGCCAAGCACAAGGGCACCGCCTTCATGGAGGTGTACCAGAACTGCAACGTGTTCAATGACGGCGCGTTCGACTCCTTCCGTGAGAAGGACGTGAAGGCGGAGCGCCAGCTGCGGGTGGAGCACGGCAAGCCGCTGCTGTTCGGCACGAACAACGACAAGGGCCTGCGCCTGAACGCGAAGATGCAGCTGGAGGTCGTCAAGATCGGCGAGGGTGGCGTGCGGGTGGAAGACGTGCTCGTGCACGACGAGACGAACTCCACGCTGGCGTTCATGCTCGCCCGCATGCCCTACCCGGAGTTTCCGGTGGCGCTCGGGGTGCTGTTCGCGGAAGAGCGCCCCACCTACGACGGCGTCGTCGCAGAGCAGCAGGCGGCCGCCGTGCAGAAGCTCGGCAAAGGCAGCCTGCAGAAGCTGCTGAACAGCGGCTCAACCTGGGAAATCTGAGCAGGGCCGCGCTACCCAGCGCGGTCAACCCTCCCCAACCGCTCAGAAAGCTGCTACGGAGCGCCCCACCATGGGAAGCCCTCAAGACCCCCGCACTGCCCGTCGTAAGCGCGAACGCGCCGCCAAGAAGAACGCGCTCTGGGATCAGAAGCGCGCGCAAGAGAACGCCGAGGCCGCCAAGCCCAAGGCGCCGCCGAAGAAGGCGACCTGAGCTTTCGTTGCCACGGGGTGGCTGAAGGCGCCTCGCGCTTCGCGCGCGGTTGAACAAGTCGCGCTCAGGCTCGCAGAGCTTGGTTCACTACGGTCATCTGGCGCAGATCGTGACCTGATCGCGCGAAGGTTGGCGGAGGGTGATCCGGTCTCGCGCTCATCACGAGCGCGAGACCGTGCTTGTGTTCGCCCTTTGCTTGGCGGCTGAGCTGCGCTGCGTATTTCGGGGCGGTTGAACAACTTGCGCTCGATCGTGCAAGGTTGAGAGAGGGCGATCCAATTCGCGCTCACGACGAGTGCGAGCCGCGTCTACGCCGGCCTGAAGGCCTGTGATTTTTGTGCCACGGCCGACTTAACTGAGGGTGGCAAAAGGTCGTACCGTGGACGGTCCATGAGAGATCTGTCGGTCCTGGTCGGCATGACGATGGCGCTGGGTGCGCTGGTTGGATGTGGCGGAGGCGGTGGCGGTGATGCCCGGGCTCCGGTGCGTTGCGGCGGCGAGGAGCGGGTGCCGCTCAGCTGCGAGAGCGAGTTCAAGTACGAAGGGCGCACCATCGAGGGCGGCTTTTCAGCGCTCGGCTTCGGCTCTGCCAACGCGAAAACGGACGAGGTCGCGCTCCGTCAGATCGATCAACAGACCGAGCAGTACGCCGCGCAGTCCAAGCGCCTGTGCGAGGAGTACAACGCTTGCGTCGTCGACAAGGAAACGTACGCCACGCGCAGCGAGAACCTGCGCCGGCGCATGGCCAAGGTGCCCGAGCTCTACGACGGGCTGAAGGCCGCGACCGAGCCCGAAGCACGACGCAAAGCTCTCGCCGACGCGTACCAGCAGCTAGTGCCGGACGAGGCGAGGCGTGAGCTGTCGCTGTCGTTCGCCGTGCAGGCCAAGAAGCCCGGCGAGGAGCAGTTCCGCGCGATCACGGCGGGCAGTAGCCTGCCCACCGAAACGCGGGTCGCCTTCGCGCTGCAGGTCTCCCACGCAGCGCACGTTTATCTGTTTCAGAAGTCGCCCGACGGCAAGCTGAGCGTGCTGTTCCCGGACGCGCGCATCTCCACCCAGAACCCGCTGCAGCCCGGAGCGGAGCTGCGCATCCCGCCGGGCGGCGCCGCCTTCCGCCTGAACGACAAGGACATCGGCACCGAGCGAGTCTACGTCGTCGCCTCGCTCGAGCCGTTGCCGAGCCTCGCGGACGCCGCGGCGCGCGTCGCCAGCGGCGGGGAGCCTCAGGGGACGCTGGCCAAGCTGGCCTCGGTGCCGTCCAATCAACCGCAACCGAGCTGCACCGAGCGCGGGCTGGAGCTCGACGACAGCAGCACGAGCGGCTGCGTGCGGACGCGCGGACTGGAGCTCGACCCCGAGCCAAACGCCCAAACGTCGCTGCGCGCCCGCACGGAAGCCGCCGACGGCGTCCTGTTCCAAGTCTTTTCCTTCGAGCACACCAGGTAATCTCCGATGAAATTCGGCATTGGCTCGCGTCGCTTCGCGCGCGCATGGATCTTGCTCGCCCTCGCGGCGACCTACCCCATAATCAGTGAGCCTGCCTTCGCCCAGGGCAACGAGGCAGGGCTCGAAGCGGAGACCACGGCCCTGTGGCAACGCGTGCGCGGCATCATGGGCAGCGGCAACTTCTCGGAGGCCGCGAGGCTCCTGGCTGCCCAACAGACCAAGCTGAACCAGCAGCTCGGAGCGTCGCACAAGCTCTCTGCCACCAACCAGCAGCTGCTGGATCTGGCAAGGCAGGGCGAAGCCGCGCTGGGCCCTCCGCCCGCTTCTGCGCCTCCCGCGCCTCCTGCGCCCGCAGCTGCTCCCGCAGCCACCGACAAGCAGAACGTCTACGTCAAGCCGGAGGACATGGAGCGCGCGCAAGCAGCGCTGGCGCGGGCCAAGGAGGCGCGCGGGCTGATCACTGGCGGTCGCGAGCTGGAAGCACTGCCCAAGCTCGACGAGGCCGTCGGCGTGATGGAAGAGACGCTGGGGCCCGACCAGGATCTGGTCAAGGTGAACCGCGATCTGCTCTTGCTCATGTACAAGAAGCATGGCCGCTCCGAGCAGCTCGCGGCCGCCGAAGCGCGCGCCGCGCGAGCCCGCGCCAGCTACAAGCCGGCCGGAGAGACCTCGCCCGAGGTGCAGGCCACTCTGCAGGTGCTGACGCGCGCCATGACCGCCTTCACCGCCCACGACTTCGATACGGCGCTCAAGCTGTTCGAAGAGGCGGGGCCGACCGTGCAGAAGCACATCACGAGCGTCGACGCACGCGTGAACTTCCTGTCCATTCATGCCAGCTTGTGCGACTACGCGACGCAGTACGATCGGGCCGAGGGGCTGCACAAGCAAGCGATCGCAGAAATGGAGCGCGCCAAGGGCCCGGACTCCGCCGACATGGCGCCGCTGATCGAGTCGCTCTTCACCCACTACATGCGCCGCATGGAGCCCCAGAAGGCGCTACCCCACGCTTCACGTGTGGTGGCGCTGCAGCGGCGGCACCAGCCGGGCACGGTAGCGCTGATCGACGCGCTCCGTAACTTGGGTGATCTCAAGGTCGTCACGGGTGATCGCTCGGGTCTGAACGAGCTGAACGAAGCGGGCACTCTGCTCGGCCAGCTGGTCCCGCCCGATCGCGCTCGCCAGCTCGAGCTAGCAGCTTCGCTCGCACAAGCGGCAGAGCTCAGCGGAAATCGCGAGATGGCCCTGAAGCTGAAGGCGGCCGCCTGCGATGCCGCCTCGGGCGTGACCGACCCCACGGTCGTGAGCAACGCCCGCGCGGCTTGCATCGAAGCCGCCTGGTCTCAAGGCAACTTGGCCAAAGCCGAGCAGCTCCTGCAGGAGTCCTTGGCGGAGACCGCGCGTACCTACAACAACCCGCGCTCGGTGATGTGGGAGCCGATCTCGCAGAAGCTGGCGCTCGTACGCTACGCGCTCGGAAAGCGCGAGCAGGCGCTGCAGCTGGCGACGGAGCTCGAGGAGCACAGCGAGAAGCGGCTAGCGCGCGAGCTCTCGACCGGCAGCGACGCGCAGAAGCGCGCGATGTTCGAGGCGTACCACAGCGGCATGAACGACGTCCTTTCCATGGGCGGCGACGGCAGCGCCGGGCCTGTGGGTGTGCGGCTCGCGCTCACGACGCTGCTCCGGCGCAAGGGCCGCGCCCTCGATGCGTCGGCTGACGCCGTGCGCGCGCAGCGCTTGCTCACCACGCCGGAGCAGCGCGCCTTGCTCGCTCGCCAAGCGGAGCTGCGCGGCCTGATGGTGGGGCTCGTGCTGCGCGGCAACAAAGAGCTCGATCCAGCCGCGACTGCCGCGGCAATCAGCAAGCTGGAGGCTGAGGAAGAGAGCGTGACGAAGCAGCTCGCGCAGTCGAGTGAGCAGTATCGGGCGCTCACCGCGCCGGTGACGATCGAAGCCGTCCAGCGCCAGCTTCCGCCCGACACGGCGCTGGTCGAGTACGTCGCCTTCATCCGGCGAGACAAGAACCTGTTCCGTCCGGCCGACAAGCGCTACTACGCGTACGTGCTGCGCAGCAGCGGGGAGCCCGTGGCTGTGGATCTGGGCGACGCCCTGCCGATCGGCAGGAGCGCCGAGCAGCTGCGGGCCTCTATCCGTGAGCGACGCGATCCGAGCGGACCCGCGCGCAGCTTGGAGCAGCTGGTCATCCAACCGCTGCGCGCCCACCTGAGCGGGATCAAGCGCCTGGTCGTCTCCCCAGATGACGACCTGAACCTGGTGCCCTTCGCGGCGCTCAAGGACGGCGCCGGCGAGTACCTGCTCGAGCAGTACGAGGTCGACTACCTGACGAGCGGGCGCGACTTGCTGCGGCTCTCTGCCATAGGTCCGGCGCGGTCCAGCCCCGTCTTCGTCGGCAACCCCAACTTCGACGCGGGCGGCAGCGCGGCCGCCGCGCCCAGCGGCGCGAGCGATCGGGCAGGCGATCTGGCGCGCGCGCGCTTCTCTCCCCTCCCCGGCACCGATCAAGAAGTGGCGGCCATCGGCAAGCTGCTGAGCGGCTCGCGCTCTTTCACCGGCCCAAGCGCCACCAAGGCCGTGCTGCAGGGCCTGGAGGCGCCGCTCGTGCTGCACGTCGCTACCCACGGCTTCTTCCTGGACACCCCGTCCGGCGGCGGCCGCGGCGCGCGCGGGCGGGCGCTGGGCTTGGGTGGTGGGCCACCCCCCCCCCCGCCCCG
>JAEYOT010000593.1 GCA_023411445.1 Pseudomonadota bacterium | reverse complement strand
GCACGTGCGGGCGCGACGTGCACGTGCGGGCGCGACGTCGACGTGCGGGCGCGACGTCGACGTGCACGCGGGGCGCTACCTGCTTGACACGCGCGGAGCTGCAGAATACTTTGCAGCAGCGTAGAGGAGCGCGAGGGAATGAAGATGGAGGAATTGACGGGTGGCCGGGGTGGCATCCTGCGTGCGGGCGGCGCCGTGCATCGTCCCGCCGGTACGTGGACGCGACAGGTGCATCGTTTGTTGGAGCACGTGCGGCACAACGGCTTTATGGGCGCGCCACAGCCGTTGGGCTTCGACGAGCAGGGCCGTGAAATCGTCAGCCATATCGCTGGTGAAGTCAGCAACTATCCTCTCAGCGCCTCTGCCGTCTCGCCCGAAGCGTTGACGTCCGCGGCGACGCTGCTGCGTCGTTATCACGACGCAACGGTCGATTTTTTGGTGCTGCCGGGCGCGCTCGACTCGTGGCAGTTGCCGCCTCGCCCTCCCTTTGAGGTCGTGTGTCACGGCGATTTCGCGCCTTACAACGTGGTACTGGATGGCAAGCGGGCCGTCGGCATCATCGACTTCGACACGGCCCACCCTGCTCCGCGCGTGTGGGACATCGCGTACGCCTTGTATCGTTGGGCACCACTGACGAACCCCAAGAACCATGACGGGTTCGGTGACCTCACGACTCAGACCGCTCGCGCCGTCGCGTTCTGTGACGCCTACGGGCTGGAGGCCAGCGCGCGTCGCGGGTTGATAACGCTAGTGGCGGATCGCTTGCAGGTGCTCGTCGACTTCATGCTCGCGGAGGCTCGCGCGGGTAACGCCGCGTTCGAGGCGAATCTGAGCGATGGGCACCATCTGCTCTACATTGCCGACATCGCGTACATCCGAGACAACGCGGAGCGTGTCGAACGCGCGCTGTTGCGTGAGTAGTGGCCATGGCTCAACCGATTCTGTTCGAGTCGAATGCTTTTCCGGGCTGGCCGATCTGGGGCGACAGCGAGCGCGCTGCCCTTGGCCAAGCCCTCGAGTCCGGCAATTGGGCCGGCAGCCGGGCCGCCGCAATCACGACGTTTAGCCGTCAATTTGCGGAGTTTCAGGGCGTTGCGCACGGTGCGTTGATGGCCAACGGCAGCGTAACCTTGGAGGCCGCGCTGATCGCGGCCGGCGTCGGCGAGGGCGACGAGGTCATCGTCCCGGCGCTGACCTTCGTGGCCACGGCCGGTGCGGTGCTGAGAGTCAACGCGACGCCGGTCATCGTCGACATCGATCCGCAGACGCTGTGCATCGATCCGGCTCGCGTGGAGGAGGCGATCACCGAAAGAACGCGCGCCGTGATCGCCGTGCACGTGGCCGGCATGATGGCAGATGTCGATCGACTCGTGCCGCTTTGTCGGTCCCGCTCGTTGACGTTGATCGAAGACTGCGCCCATGCGCACGGCAGCGCGTGGCGCGGCGTCGGCGCCGGCGCTCACGGCGCGTTCGGAAGCTTCTCGTTTCAACACTCGAAGCTGCTCTCGTCGGGCGAGGGCGGTGCGTTGCTTTCCAACGACGCCGCCTTGCTCGAGCGAGCGTGGGAGTTCGCGAACTGCGGACGCCGCGCTGGGTTCGGTACCTATTTTCACGCAACGCTGGCGTCCAACCATCGCATGACGGAATGGCAAGCTGCGGTGCTGGGCGCGCAGCTGGCGCGCTACCCTCAGCAGCTCGCGCGCCGCGCGCGAGCCGTCGAGTTGCTCGATCGTCTTCTGGCCGAAATCCCCGGCGTCACCCCGCAACAGCGTGATGGGCGCATGACGCGGCAGGGCCACTATTGCTACGTGTTCCGACTCGATCCGAGCAGGCTCGGGCCGGGCGCGCCACAACGAGTGTTCGCGGCGCTCACCGACGCTGGAACGCCGCTGAGCCTTTCGTACCCGGCGCTCTCCGACCTAGAGCTCTTCGCCAAGTCGAGCTTTGCTCCCAGCGTGCGACGGAAGCTCGATGCGACGCGCTTCGACACGCCCGAGGCGCAGCGCTCCGCAGAACGGCGCGCACTTCTCAAACCGCCACCGGTTCTCTATCACTACTGCCCGCCGGCGAGCCTGATCAACATCCTCCAAAGCCGACGACTGTGGACAGGAGACGCGCGTCAGATGAACGATGCGCAGGAGCTGCACTACGCTCGGAAGGTTGCGGCTCGCGTCGCGACTCGACTACTGAGTGGCCCTTCACTCGCGGGCACGAATGGCACAGCGGTTCTGGAGGCCGTCGCAGGCGAGTCATACAACTATTGGGAATGGGACCGATACTTCATCGTTTGCTTCACAGAAAACGGCGACCAACTGAGCCAGTGGCGCGCGTACGCAAACGACGGGCTAGGGTACGCTCTTGGCTTCCGTAGTGGAGCGCACTGGAGCACCGGTTTCGTCAGGCCCGTCATGCTGGAGCGGGTGATCTACGATGAAGCCGAGCAAGACGCACTCCTTGAGCCGCTGCTGCGGGAGGCGGTGGCGGAGGTCGACAACACTGGTGAAGGTGACGACTTTCTGAGTGGTCTGTGGGAAGTGCTGGCCATCATGAAGAACCCTGCGTTCGCAGAGGAAAAGGAATGGCGCCTCGTTGTGCAGGACTGGCGCGGCGACGGATGCGGTCCCCCCTTCCGCTTCGTACCCTCACGCTTTGGCGTCAGCTCCAAGATTGAGATCGGGTGTATCGCTTCGCCGGACCAGCTCAGTGGCAACCCAGACTTGATCGACGGCGACCTATCCCACGCCATCAATCTCCCGCTCGTTCACGTTGTCTCAGGTCCGCGGGTCTCTGACGAATCGGCGACGTTTCGACTAGTAGAACAGTGCGACCACTGGGCGCGCTACGAGACGTTGGCCGACGCTGTTAGCGCCGAGGTCGGGGTGTACATGTCGAATTCGACCGCCTCCTACCGTTAGTCCGCGCAGCGGCTGACACCGACGATTCCCCGCAACTGCCCCCGCGCGCTGCCGAGTAGGTAGGCATGGGACCTCCCGCAATCAGCAGTAGCAACGCGAGTTCGATCACCCCGACCCCCGAGGAAGAGGCGGCCGGCGCCAGCCTCCTAGAGCGCCCGCAGTCGAGCAGCGCTCCGCCAGCGACCCAGGCGCCCCCGCCCCCGCCAGCCGTCAAGAAGCTGGTCGACGCGCATCCGTCGGCGTCCGCCGCTCTGCCACCTAAGAAGGATTGGTGCGGCAGCGTCGGAACGGAGTTCGTCCCCGATGGCGCACTCGGCGTCGATTGGTCAGACGCCTGCAAGACGCACGACGAGTGCTATGCGACGCCGGACGCGAACAAGTTCCTTTGCGACTTCACGTTGCAAGAGGACATGTCGCTGGCGTGCGCTGCACAGGACGGCGGGATCTTGTGCCAGGTCTTCGCGGAAGCATACTTCCACGGCGTCCAAACGTTCGGTGGTCCGGCGTACGACCGCGCTCAGGAAGCTGCGAAGGCGAAAGGCCCATGAGCGCGCGGCGGGTGCTTTGGTGCGCGGTGGCGGTCGGCCTCGCCTGGCGCGCCTGGCTCGTGCTGCCGGCTCCGACCTGGCTTTCGGCGATTTACTCGTTTGTGCTGGGCGCGGCGCCTTATGGTGTTGTAGTTGCGTTCGCTCGTGCGGCGCTAAATCGCGCTGTGCTCGCCCTTGTGGCCGTCGTCGTACTCGTCTCGGATCTCGCGCTCGGGGTTGTTGTCACCAGAGCGAGCTCGTCAACGGCGGGCGTCACATTGCTCTTGGCGCCGGTGGGGAAAGCGCTCGTTCTGTCGGTGGCGCTCAGCATCTGGGCGGTGGCGCGAGCACTCTCACGCTCGCAGCAGACCCACGGGTCGTAGTCCTTTCATCGTCGGATTGACGACTGCACGCACCGCGGACGGCCTTTTTCACGTACGTCGCGAGCACGGGGCTACCGCCGTTTCAGCAGCCGGTCACCCGACGCGTGATCAGCGCCTTGGCCGGCCCAATAGACGTCCACGACTTCGCCGAGTGCCTTGGTCCCTTCCTCGGCCAGGAGCCACGCCGTCTTGTGATCCCAGGTGCCTGGCGAGTTGCACCGCTCGGCCTTCTCGAGCGCCAGCGTGAGCTTGTCGCCGATGCGACGGAGCTCGTAGAGCTGATGGTCGTAGCCTTTGCCCATGCCCTTGAACGCGACCCACAGCGCCCGGCAGAGCGCGTGTGAGCGTGCACCGCGATCCGCGGATAGACGGTGAAGATCGCCAGGCGGCAGCGGGCGCCGTTCACCGTTCACCGGCGCGGATTTGGGCCTGGGCGGGGCGGCCGGGTTAGAAGGCGCGCCCGCTGAAATAGTTGAAAGCCCGAGAGGTAACGACTCCCGAGCTTCCGGTCTCCAGTGCGGTGGAGGGCTGCACCTTCATCACACCGCGAGCTCCGACCGGCTCGGTGAAGAGCCGCCCTGCAACCGCTACATCGCAGCGGTCGACATCCTCCTACACGAGCTCGTGCACGTCAGGCAGTACCGCGACATGGGCCGCTACAACTTCACGGTTCAATACGTGGGCGCGTTACGGAGCTGCAAGGGGTCGCTATTGCTCCGTCATGTCGGCGGAAGACAACAATTTGATCTCGGCGTACTCGCTCAGTGTTCCCGCAAAGACGTGCACGCCCAGCATCGGGTTGATCGATACCTTCCCCGCGTGTCCGTGAATTCGGCTAGATCCGACCTGGTCATGGTCTCGAGAAGTCTCGTGG
>JAEYOT010000531.1 GCA_023411445.1 Pseudomonadota bacterium | reverse complement strand
GCGGGCCTATTTTCCCGCCCGCCCTGCCGGCCTTACATGCTCCCCAGGGCAGCTTCGTCGAACGATAGGGACCGAGGAGAAGACTTGATGATCCGCATGGGTAGGTTGGTAGCGCTAACAGTGCTGGGCGCCTCGCTCGCTGCGGTGGGCTGTGGCCCCAAAGCCGTGCGCGGGGAAGACGTGGAGGGCCTGGACGATCAGGCCATGAGCACGGGGCTGGATCGGCGAGACTTACAGAAGCTGCTGCAAGAAAACATGAAGGCGCTGGAGAACGCGCCGGTCATCAGGCGCTGGGAGGGCGAGCAGATGCCCGCCGTCGCCGTGCTGCCGCTCCGCAACGAGACCACGGAGCACGTGGAGAGCGCGCTGGACGCCCTGATCAGCGACATCGAGACGACGCTGGTCAACGCTGGGCACGTGCGCGTGATCAGCATGGAGCAGCAAGGTAAGCTGATCGCTGAGATTCGCCAGCAGTACAGCGGCGCGTTCGACCCGAGCCAGGTAGCCACCTGGGGTAAGCAGATCGGCGCGCGCTACATCGTCACCGGTAAGGTCTTCACCAGCGACGAGCGGCAGGACGGTGAGCGCCGCGTGCAGTACTTCATGTTCATCCAGGTGCTGGAGGTCGAGACCGGCCAAATCCTGTTTCAGCACAAGTCCGCCGTCACCAAGGCGATCATCTGACGAGCGGGAGCCGGCCATCCATGAAGCGCTTCGGCGTGCTGTGCATGGCCCTGCTGCTAGAGCTCGGCTGCGCCAGCCACTCCGATAAAACGAAAGAGATCCGCAGCGCGCTCGACGCGGGTCAGCCGAAGACCGCGCTCAAGCTCCTGAACGAAGAGCTGGAGACGGACTCGGAGAAGCAGCTGCCGGCCGACACGGGCGGGGACAACTCGCTCTTGCTGCTGGACCGCGCCATGGTGCTGCAGCAGCTGCAGATGTACGACCTGTCCAGCCGGGACCTAGAGGTCAGCGACAAGCAGATCGACATGCTGGACATGTCGCGCAGCACGGTCGACGACATCGGCAAGTACCTGTTCTCGGACGACACCGGCCCCTACCGGGCGCCGCCGTTCGAGAAGCTGATGATCAACACCATGAACATGGTGAACTACCTGGTGCGCGGCAACCTGCAGGGCGCGCGGGTCGAGGCGCGGCGCCTGGCCGTGATGCAGAAGTACCTGAAGGATACCGATCCGGACAACGCGCTCACGGCGCCCGGCAGCTACCTGGCAGGCTTCACCTTCGAGAAGAGCGGGCAGCCTGACGTGGCGCTGCGCTACTACGACGAGGCCCTGCAGTACGGCGAGTACCGCACCCTGGCAGGGCCCGTGCGGCGCCTGCTCGCCCAATCTGGCTACTCCACGCCGCGCCTGAAGAAGCTCGCGGAGAGCGGCCCGGTGGAGCCCGAGGAAGAGAAGGACGAGCAGCGGGGGGAGCTCTTGGTGATCGTGAGCTACGGGCGCGTCCCGGCCAAGATCGCCCAGCGCGTGCCGATCGGCCTAGCCCTGACCTACGCCAGCGGCGCGCTCAGCCCGCACGACCGCGCTCAGGCGAATTCGCTCGCCGCGCAGGGCCTGGTCACGTGGGTGAACTTCCCAGAGCTGGGCAAGCCGCGCGGGCAGTACGACGCGCCGTGGTTCACGCTCGATGGCCGGCGCCAGCCGCTCGAGGGCATCGTAGCGGTGGATCGCGAAGCCGCGCGCGCTTGGGAAGACGTGAAGGGCACCGTGGTCGCGTCGGCCATCACGCGCATGATCTCGCGCGTCGTCGCGGGCAAGGGTGTGCAAGCTGCGGCCGGCAACGACAGCCCGGTGGGCCTGATCTTGGGCCTAGCTACGCAAGCCACCTTGACCGCAGCGGACACGCCGGACACGCGCAGCTGGGCCACCCTCCCCGCTCGCATCGCGTTCGGGCGCGTGCTCTTGCCTCCCGGCCCGCGCACCGTGCAGCTCTCCGCGCGCGGCGCTCAGACGGTGAAGAAGGTGGACATCAAGCCCGGAGGCTTCGCGGTCGTGAACCTCACGGTGCTGGAGTAAGACGCCACAGCCACGCCGCATTTCGCCCCAACGTGGGCCATCATGCCACGATCGCCGCCGCATCGACCTGAGGGCCAAGCGGAGTTACCGCTGAAAGGCAAGATTGGCATGGGCCGTGCTCTCAGCGGACGTCGCGAGATGGTCGAGCTCTCCATTCCCGCCTCCGGTCCTGCTTCCGCGCCGGTCCCTCGTCCCACCCACGTAGTTGGCATCGGCGCCTCGGCAGGCGGGCTCGAAGCGCTCGAGGCGTTCTTCGAGCACGTACCGCTCGACTCCGGCATGGCGTTCGTCGTCGTCCAGCACCTGTCGCCGGACTTTCGCAGCTTGATGGACGAGATCTTGGCGCGCCGCACGGAGCTGCCGGTGCACCTGGTGGAGGACGGCATGCAGGTGGAGCCGGACAGCATCTACCTGATCCCCGCCAAGAAGGAGATGATCATCTCGCAGGGCCGGCTGCTGCTGAGCGATCGCGGCCGCGAGCACGATCTCTCCCTGCCGATCGACGTCTTCTTCCGCTCGCTGGCGCAGGACTGCGAGGCGCGGGCCGTGGCGGTGGTGCTGTCCGGCGGTGGCAGCGACGGCTCACGCGGCATCTGCGACGTGCACGACGCGGGGGGCCTGGTGCTGGTGCAAGAGCCGGAGAGCGCGCAGTTCGACGGCATGCCACGCAGCGCGCGCGACGCCGGCGTGGCGGACGCGCTGCTGAAACCGCAGGACATGCCGCGCTTTTTGCTGCACCACGCCGGGCGCAGCGCCCCGCTCGAGAGCGACGTGCTGCGGGCGGGCGAGCAAGGCATGACGGCCGTGTACCGCATGCTGGAGCGCGAGTTCGGCATCGACTTCACGCATTACAAGCCCAGCACGGTCACGCGCCGCATCGAGCGCCGGCTGCAGTTGGCGCGCGCCGACAACATCGAAGCCTACGTGCAGCGCCTACGCGAAGAGCGTGAAGAGCTGGACCAGCTGTACCGCGATCTCTTGATCGGAGTGACGCGCTTTTTCCGCAACGAAGAGGCGTTCCGGATCATGGAGCAGCAGGTGCTGCCCGAGTTGTGGCAGAGCCTGCCGCCGGGTGCGCCGCTGCGGCTGTGGGTGGCGGGTTGCGCGACGGGTGAAGAGGTCTACTCGCTGGCCATCCTGCTCTACGAGCTGGGGCAGAAGCTCGGCGAGCGGCCGGTCAAGATCTTCGCGACCGACGTGCACCGCGGCTCGCTGGAGCTGGCGACGCGCGGTCTGTACGACGAGCAAGCCGTGGCCTCGGTGTCTCCAGCGCGTCTGGAGCAGCATTTTTTGCGCCGGGGCCAGAGCTACCAAGTTTCGCCCGAAATCAGGCAAATGGTGGTGTTCGCGGCGCACAACGTGATCAAAGACGCTCCGTTTACGCGCGTGCACTTCGTCAGCTGCCGCAACATGCTGATTTACCTGCAGCCGGCGATTCAGCAGAAGGTGCTGGGGCTGTTTCACTTCGCGCTCACGCTGGGCGGTGTGCTCTTCCTCGGACCCAGCGAGACGCCCGGCACGCTGGCGCACGACTTCGACGCGATCGACAAGCAATGGCGCATCTACCGCAAGACGAGCGACACGCGCGTGCAGGTCGACGCTCGTCCTCAGCTCGGGCCGCGAGCAGGGCGCTCGGCCAGCCTCGCGCGCCCCGTGACGGCGCCGGGCCGCTACTCCGTACCGCAGCTGCTGGGTGTGTACGACGCCTTGCTGGACACGGTGCTGCCGCCCAGCTTCTTGATCAACGACGTGGGCGAGCTGGTCCACGTGTTCGCCGGCGCGAGCGATTTCTTGCACTTCCGCGAGGGGCGTCAAGCGCTGGACATCTTGGAGCTGGTGAGCGGCGAGCTGAAGACGGTGCTGGCCAGCAGCCTCAAACGCGCGCTCAAGGCGACCACACCCATCACCTTCCGCAGCGTGGAGGTGGAAGACGGAGCAGCTTCCGGCAAATACCAGGTCACGATCCGGCCGTTGCGCCCGCCAGGCCAACCAGCGCCGCACTTCTTGATTTCGTTCGAGAACAGCGAGCTCGAAGGACGCACCACGCCGGATCAGCTGGAGCTGAGCGATGCCTCCCGCGAGCAAGTCGCGGCGCTAGAGGCTGAGCTGAAGTACACCAAGCAGAACCTCCAGTCGGTGACGGAGGAGCTCGAGTCCAGCAACGAAGAGCTCCAGGCCGCGAACGAGGAGCTGCTCGCCTCCAACGAGGAGCTGCAGAGCACGAACGAGGAGCTCCAGAGCGTCAACGAGGAGCTTTACTCGGTGAACGCGGAGTATCAGCGCAAGATCGCGGACCTGACCGAGCTGGCCAACGACATGGAAAACCTGCTGGCCAGCACCGACATCGGCACGGTGTTTTTGGACTCGCAGCTCCGCATCCGCAACTTCACGGCGCGCGCGGCGGAGGTGTTCCAGCTCTTACCGCACGATTTGGGCCGACCGATCGCGAACCTGACGCACAGCATGGATTACCCCGACTTGTCGGCGGACTTTCGCAGCGTGCTGACGACGGGGCAGCCGATCGAGAAGGAGCTCCGCGATCGCAATAGCCGCGCCTTCTTCGCGCGGATCTTGCCGTACCGCGCCAAGGGCTCGGTCGACGGCGTGGTGTTGACGCTGATCGACGTGACCGGCCTGAAGATGGCCGAGGATGAGCTGTTTCACGAGCGCTACTTGCTCAATAGCCTCCTGGCCAGCGTGCCCGACGCCATCTATTTCAAGGACGCGCGGGGCCGCTTCATCCGTGCCAACCACGCGCTGGCGGCGCGGCTCGGCCTGAGCGATCCGGCGGAAGCGGTGGGCAAGACGGGCTTCGAGCTGCCCGGCTTCGAGCAGGCGCTGGCCGTCCACCAGAAAGACGACGGCGTGCTGCGAACGGGCGCCGCCGAGCACTACGAGCTGGAGCGCCGCACGGGGCCGGACGGCAAAGACGCCTGGGACTTGGTCACACGCTTGCCGCTGTCGGATGCGGCGGGGCAGGTCGTGGGCATCATCGGCATTTTTCGGGATGTCACCGAACAGAAGCGCAACCAGGAGCGCATCATCGAAGCGGTGGCGCGCCGTGACCAGTTCCTGGCCATGCTGTCGCACGAGCTGCGAAATCCGCTGGGAGCGATCGCGTCGGCCACGCAGCTGCTCCGTCGCGATCGCGAGAGCGGGCGACTCGGACGGTTGCTGGACGTGCTGACGCGCCAATCCAAGCAAATGTCGCGACTGCTGGACGACCTGCTCGAGGTGAGCCGCGTCACCCAGGATAAGATCGAGCTCCGCCGGCAGGTGCTCGACGTGCGGCCGCTGATCGTGGAGGCGGTGGACACAGCGCGTGAGCAGTGCACCGCGCGGAAACAAGAGCTTTACCTGGATGTTTCACGCGAGCCGCTAGTGATCGACTGCGATCCGGCGCGCGTTCAACAAATCCTCACCAATTTGCTCAACAACGCCAGCAAGTACACGCCGGCTGGCGGCCACGTGTGGGTGACGGCGCGCACCGAGCAGGAGCAGCTGGTGGTGAGCGTGCGCGACGACGGCATGGGCATCCCCCCGCCACTGCTGGAGGACGTGTTCGAGCTGTTCGTGCAGTCCAACCGCACGCTGGATCGCGCCGATGGCGGGCTCGGTGTGGGTCTCACCCTGGTACGTGGTCTGGTCCAGCGCCACGGCGGCTCCGTGAGAGCTCTCAGCGAGGGCGAAGGTCGTGGTAGTGAGTTCATCGTTAGGCTCCCGCTCGCGGAGCTCCCGCCCGAATCCCTCCAACCAGCCCAGGACATCCCCGTGCCCGAAAGCAGCGCGCCCTCCCTCCGCATCGTGATCGTCGAAGACAACGAGGACAGTCGCATGATGATGTGCGAGCTGCTGGAGGTCTCAGGGTTCGTGTGCCAGAGCGCGGCCGACGGCGCCGCGGGCCTGGCGTTGATCAACGACACGCGGCCGGACGTGGCGCTGGTGGACATCGGTCTGCCGGAGCTCGACGGGCTCGAGGTCGCGCGGCGCGTGCGCCAAGATCCAGAGAACGGCAAGGTGCACCTGATCGCGCTCACCGGCTACGGCCAGCGTGAGGATCGCGAGGCGGTGCACCAAGCCGGCTTCGACGCGCACCTGATCAAGCCGGTGGACTTCGATCGGCTGATGCAGATGCTGCGCGCGCACGCCGCATCGCAGCAAGCCGCGCAGCAGTAGAGCACCTCGCCTCCTGGAAATTCGCGGTGGGGGGCGCACGAAGGCGCGGCGGCGCTTTTTGTGAGCGCGCGGCCATTTCTTGGAAAAGGCGCGCGCGTCGCGAGCCCTGATCACGGAGACCGCGCCAGTTGCGTTGCGCGGACCCCATGACGTTCTCCCCGTTGAGTAGCGCCGCGCTCGCGCTGGCCACGATGTTCACGGTGTGCAGGCCAGTGCTCGCCTACAG
>JAEYOT010000834.1 GCA_023411445.1 Pseudomonadota bacterium | reverse complement strand
GCTGGAGGGCAACGCCTGGGCGCGATCCCCCCCAAGCTGACGCAGCAGCTGCCACGTCTGCTTGGGATTGCCGAGCGACAGCTCGGCCAGCAGAGATGCCGGGGCGGGCACCTCCGCCACCGTCGCTGACGCGGCTGGGGCCGGCGCTTCGCTCGAGCGGCAGCCGCCTAGCACGACGGCCAGCGCTAAGACCAGAAAGCGCAACGACAACGTTCGCTCAGAACGGGATGTCGTCGTCGCCGGCACCGCCGCCGCCGCCGCCGTAGTCCTGATCGTCGTAACCACCGCCACCGCCACCGGGTGCGTCGTAGTCGTCATTGCCGCGACCGCCGCCGCCGCGTCCACCGCCACCGCCGCCACCGCCGCCACCGGAGAGGATGATGTTGGAGGCGACGACCTCGGTGCGGTAACGCTTGTTGCCGTCCTTGTCGTCGTAGCTGGACGTACGCAGGCCGCCCTCCACGAACAGGCGAGAGCCCTTCGTGAGGAACTTGCTGAGCGCCTCCGCTCGCTTGCCCCAGACGACCACGCTGTGCCACTCCGTGCGCTCCTGGCGCACGCGGTTCTTGTCCAAGTAAGTCTCGCTCGTGGCCAGACGCAGCTTGAGGACGGATTGGCCGCCGGACGTGACCCGCAGCTCCGGATCAGCCCCCAAGTTTCCCAACAGCATCACGCGATTCAGTCCTTCAGCCATGTGTTCCTCAGGAGGTACCCATGGCCGGGGCTTCGCGAGGCGTCAAGCATCGCTCGGACATTGATTGTCGCGCAGCCGGGGCTTCAGCTCGCCGTCACGCGCGCTTCGGCCGTCGTCGTGGAGACACCGGACTCGAGCTCGGCCAGGAAAGCCACGACCTCGCTCCGCACTTCCAGCAGGCGGGAGCGCACCGTCACGGCCTTCTCCTGCTCGGCGGCGGGCGGCGGCTCCGCTCCCCCCTCGCGCAGCTTCTTCCGTGCACCAGCGATGGTGAAGCCGTGGCTATAAAGTAACTCTTTGACCGTAATCAGCTTTTCGACGTCACGCCGCGAGTAGATGCGCTGACCTTTGCGCGACTTCTGCGGGCGGATCGAGCGAAACTCGGTCTCCCAGTAGCGGAGCACGTGCGGCTCCACCCCGACGATGTCCGACACCTCGCCGATGCGGTAATACAGCTTTACCGGGTGCTTCGGCTGGTCCACGGTCACGCGTCCTTGACGGTCGGTTCGGGCGGGGTAGCGTGCTCGTCACCGCCGTTGAGCGCTTGCTTGAGCAGCTGGCTGGCTTTGAAGTTCAGCACACGGCGCTCCGTGATCGTGATCGGCTCACCGGTCTGCGGATTCCGCCCCTGACGCTGACGCTTGTCGCGCAAGACGAAGTTGCCAAAGCCCGAGATCTTGATCTTCTCCCCCCGCCCCAACGTCTCTTTCATCGTCTCGAAGACGAGATCCACCAAGTCCGCCGACTCCTTCTTGGAGAAGCCGCCGAGCCGCGTATAAACAGCGTGTACGATATCTGCCTTGGTCACGGTGGCCTCGCTGCGAAGTGGGGTTGGCTCCTTCGCACCAGCGCTCCGCGCAGCGGGGCGCGTGGTTTAGCGAAAATAGTACCGAGCTACCTCCGGAAGTCCATAAGGAAGCACGGAGTCTACGGCGCTTGGGACGGCCCATTGGCCGCTTCGCTCCCGCCTTGCCGGGCAGCGAGCGGAGCGTCGCTCTGCCCCAAGAAGCGAACGCCCTCGGCAGCCGGGAGGCACCGAGGGCGCTCGGAGGAGCAGAACGACTTTTGGCTCAGGCCGCGGGGGCCATGCCGCTCCGCTCCACCTCGGCCTCGCCGGGCAGCGAGATGCGATCGGGGGCGGGCACGGGACGACCGAGCTGCTCCAGCATCACTTGGCTTGCCACGTAGCCGTAGCCGAGCGTGAACAGCAGGGCGAACGGCGTCGCGAAGTAGTGCGATGTCTGCACCGAGGCGACGACGCTGGCCGCGCTGATCAAGGTCAGCGCGATCTCGGCGAGCGGCAGCTTGGCGTGCTGGAAGTAGCGCCCAGCTACCGTGCCTCGCTTGGGCGTGCGCACGAACTCGCCCGCCATCTTGGTCAAGCCGTCGAACACCGCGGCGGTCAGGTGCGGCGCGAGACCGGCGCCGAGCGCGATCAACGCCGGCAGACGCTTGGCAGCGCCCCAACCGGAGCGCCCCTGCGCGACCTCGGCGGTGATGTAGAACGTGGCGATCGAACCGGTCGCTCCGAAGCAGAGCGGCAGGTCGATCAGCAGCATCGTGGTCAGGTCCGTCGCGGGCATGAAGATGAGCGCGGGCAGCAGCAGCAGGCTGAGCAGCACCATCATCGGGTAGGCGAAGTGCGGCAGCATATGGAAGCACGCCTCCAGCCGCTGCCCCAGGGTCAGCTTGGACGAGATCACACGCGTGAGCAGCTTGCGCGCGGTCTGCACCGTGCCCTTGGCCCACCGGAACTGCTGCGCGCGAAACGCCGACATGTCTTCCGGCAGCTCCGACGGGGTCAGCACGTCGCTGCGGTAAACGAAGCGATAGCCGGCCATTTGCGCGCGGTAAGACAGATCCAAATCTTCCGTCAGCGTGTCGTGTTGCCAGCCGCCCGCCGCGTCGATCGCCGCGCGACGCCAGATGCCGCCCGTGCCGGAGAAGTTGAACAAGTTGCCGGCGCCGAAGCGAGCGCGGTTCTCCACCATGTGGTGACCATCGAGCATCAGCGCCTGCACCTGCGTGAACAGGCTGGCGTCGCGGTTCATGTGGCCCCAGCGCGTCTGTACCATGCCGACGCGCTCGTCTTGGAAGTGACCCACGACGTCGCGCAAGAAGCTCGGCTGCGGCACGAAGTCCGCGTCGAAGATCGCGACCAGCTCACCTTTGGCGGTGCTGAGACCGAAGTCCAGCGCACCCGCCTTGTAGCCGTGGCGGTTGGGACGCCGCACGTGCTGAGCGTCGATGCCGCGCGCCACCAGCGCCTGCACGGCATCACGTGCGATGCGCAACGTCTCGTCGGTCGAGTCGTCGAGCACCTGAATCTCGAGTTTGTGTTTCGGGTAATCGAGCTTGCCAGTGGCTTCGATCAAGCGCGCTGCGACGGTGGCTTCATTGAAGATCGGAAGCTGCACGGTCACGGTGGGCAGCGCATCCTCTGCCACGGGGATCGCTCGCTCCCCCACCTGAATGCGGCGGCGGTAGCGCCAGCACTGATACACGAGGTGGGCGCGATGGGCGCCGTAGGTACAGAGGACGACGAGCACTGTGCAGTAAGCTGCCAAAAGCAGGATTTGCATCGGTTCCCCGCTCAGCTACCAACCCCTGGGGCTGGGATTGTCACCGAGATGTAATTAGCTGTATGCGCATGTCTGGCCGGCGCCCCGCGCGCGCAGACCCCTCACCCGGCCACCTTGCAGGGTGATGAGCGGACTGCGTCAGAAGCCGACGTCAGCGTGGCCGGGGCTAGGCTGCGAGGGCGGCGTTTTCGCGGGATTGGCCGGGCGATTGACAGGCGGCGGCCGGACGACGGTCTTGGCCGGCGG
>JAEYOT010000520.1 GCA_023411445.1 Pseudomonadota bacterium | reverse complement strand
GGCCCTGGATCCGACCGCGGCGCAGGCAGCGACGCAGCTGATCACGCCGCTCGGCGCTCAGCACGCGCCCGGCGCCAAGCCGGTGGGCTCGGCCATCGCCGGCAACTTCCAGCAGGGTCAGTCGCTGGAGGCGCAGGTGCAGATGAATCCGGGCAAGTGCTACACGGTGGTCGGCGTTGGTTTGCCGCCGGTGACGAACCTGGACATCTCGCTGGTGCCGGCGCTGCCCATCCCGGGTCTGCCCGCTGCGACGATGGCCGCGGACAACACGGTCGGCCCGAACGCGATCGTGGGTGACAAGCCCAACTGCTTCAAGTGGGCCTTGCCGATGAGCGGCATGATGAAGGTGATCATGACCGTGTCGCAAGGCTCCGGCGTGGCCGCGGCCCAAGTGTTCGAGAAGTAAGCGGCGACTACGCAGCGGCGCGTCCGACGCTGTCGGGCGCGCTGCCCGTCGCCTGCGCCGTGGTGCCGAAGGTGGGGACCAGCTGCTGGAGCTCGGACGCGGCCCTGCGCGTCACCTCCCAGCGCGCGATACGCGGCGCGACCAGCGCGGCGAGCGTGGCGAGCGAGAAGCCGGCGAACACGTCGATCACGTAGTGCCAGCGCAGGAACATCGTGGCGCCGATGATGTTGGCCGCGAAGAACGTGAGCAGCGGCCAGGTGAAGCGGAACGGCAGCCGGTCTCGGTTTCTGAACGAGAACATGGCGATGAAGCAGGGCCCCGCCGTGTGCAGCGAGGGGAAGATGTCCTTCATCGCGCCGCTGGAGCGCACGGTGGACCAGACCAAATCCATCCACAATCCGCTCGGCAGCTCGTTTTGGAACATCTGCGGCATAGCGCGGTACGGACCGAAGCCGGGCACCAAGATGTAGCCGGTGTGGCCCAGGCAGACCACGATCAGCATGCCGAGCATGAACTCGCCGAGCAGCTTTTGATCGCGCGCCCCGAACACGATCGGCAGGATGTGCGCGGCCAGCAGGAAGAAGTAACAGAAGTAGAAGAAGCCGAACCACTCCGTCGTCGCGGGCGTGACGAACTGGTCCATCCACACCGCGGGCTCGAAGCCGAACAAGAGCAGATCCAGCTGATACAGCTGGTGATCCAGCGTGCCGGGGTTTACCACCGGCAGCACGGTCTTGAAGAAGAAGTAGCTCTGCTGCACGGTGCCGTAGATGCCGATGCGGTAGAGCAAGGCCGCCCAGAAGCGCGACTTGAGCAGCTGGAAGCGCACCAGCACCGTGCACAGCAAGAAGACGAGCAGCAGGCCCAGCACCTGCAGCTGGCTGTGGAAGCGATCCGGGTGAGGTGGCGCGATCAGCACCGCCACGTTCAAGACCGACAGGTAGGCGAGCACGAGCACGTCGGCGAAGGCCCACGATCGAAAGCGATTCACTCGGGGATCTCCGTTTGGCCTCGCTGCTGCACGGTGGCCGGCGCAGGCTCGGCGTCCAGCTCCGGCTCGGAGAGAACAGTGGGGGCTGGCTCCACGCGGAGCCGTGGCTCGGGCATGGGCGCTAGCATGGCCGCGACGCTGGCTTCGGCAAGAAGCAGCTCCGCTTGATCCGGCGAGAGCCTGAAAATTTGTGCGACGCGCGCGGCGTCTTGCGGCGCACCGCTCCGCTGCAGGTCTGACAGCGCGCTCAGCTGCGCGGCGTGGAGCGCGTCCTTACGCCGATCCCGGGCTTTGGCGGCGCGTTGCAGGGCGAGCAGCGCGCCGCCGCCCGGTACGGCCGCCGCCAGCGCGAGCAGCGCCGGGAGCCACCCCGGCGACACCAACGCGAGCACCAGCACGACCAGGAGCCACAGCGCAGCGCCCGCACCAGCGAAGCCGGCCGCCGCAGTCAGCCACAGGTGGGCGCGGTGCTCTTGCTTGGCGTCCGACAGGGCGCGCTGAGTCGCTTCGCTCGGTGGCAAGGACACGCCATCCAGAGCCAGCCGCGGACCGCCACACACACGGCAGACGAAGCCGAGCGCAGGGTGAGGCTCCACGTCGGCGATGGCCTGACAATGCGGGCAGCGGTTGCCCTCGCCGTGCGCGGCGCCGCAAGCTGGGCACACCGTCTTGCCGACGGGCAAAGCCTGACCGCAAGCGCGACAGGCGCTGGTCGGCAGGGAGCCGGGCTCGGTCGGCAGACTCATGACGCGCGCTCTAGCACTGCGGCAGAGCCAGGAAAAGCGCTCAAGGTGCGCTCATTTCGCGGAGAAATCGCTCCAGCAGGTGAAAGGTCATGCCCCACACCACGCGGTCTGAGATGACAAAGGTCGGCACTGTGAGCGTGGTGCTGGCGACTTGCACCTCGCGCGTCGTGCGCAGGTTGCCGTGCGAAAGCTCCGCCAAGGGCACCCACAGGCTCTCGGCCACCTCGTGCGAATGCGACAGCGGCCCTGGCTCCGGCAACCAGAACACGAACGGCCGGACCAGGAGCGTGGCCGCTCGCATCGGCGTGAGATCGTCCAGCTCGCCGAGCAGCTCTGCGCGCTCCAGGTTCAGCCCGACCTCCTCGAGCGTCTCGCGCCGCGCGGTGTGGAGCAGCTCGCGATCGCCGTGCTGCTCGTGCCCGCCCGGTAGAGCCATGTGCCCCGACCAGGGATCGCCCGGTCGCTCGGCGCGGCGGACGAGCAAGGCGGCGGGCGAGCTCTCCGCTCCGCTCAGCACGAGCGCCACCGCCGCGCGCCGGGTGTAGTCGAGCCGAACGGCCTTGCGCGCCGAAAGGACGGCGCGGACCCGCGGTAGCTCGATGGTGCCGCTCATGGGCTCCACCGCTACCAGAACGGCAGGACAATGCGCGCCATCCTGCGAAAAAGGCGCACTGCGTCGGACAGCTACAGTGGAATTTCTGGCGACCCTTGGTGTACTGTGCGCCCGCCATGAAGTCTGCCCCCTCCGCCCGCCTGCTTGGCGCGGCGACCCTCGCGCTCGCAGCGTTGACCTCAGCCCAGCCCGCGGCCGCGTTCCCCGGCTTCTTCGCTTCGAACAAGGCGGAGCCGGTGGGCACCTACTCGCCGCAGATCGCGCTGATGACGCGCGGCGGCGACACGGTCGTGAGCGTCATGCCGGACTACGAAGGGCCGATCGAGCCGTTCGCGATGGTGCTGCTCGTGCCCGCTGACGTGACGGCGGACAAGGTGACCACGCTCAAGCGCGACTTCATCGATCGCTTGGACTCGATCACGGCGCCGCGCTTCCACGAGTACTGGGAGCAGGATC
>JAEYOT010000491.1 GCA_023411445.1 Pseudomonadota bacterium | reverse complement strand
GGGGCCCCCGCCGCCCGACGAGCCCGCCACGACGCCGAACGCGCCGAGCGAGCCGACGCCGGCCTCCTCGCTCGAGCCTCCTCGCTCAGCGCCATCCAGCACGCCGAGCCCCGAGGAAGACTTCCGCGCTCAGGGGCGGCGCGGCAACTACGCGGCTGCGATGGCCGCCGCGCGACGAGCTGGCCTCGATCAGCTCGAGCGCGAGCTCTCCGCCAAGGATCTACTGCTGCTCGCGAACACCGCGCGCTACGCCGGCACGTCGGCTGAAGCGCGCGCCGTGTTGTTGAAGCTGCGCCAGCGCTTCCCCGGCAGCCCCGGCGCGACGCACGCGGCCTTGCTCCTCGCCTCGCAGGCGGAGGATCGTGATAGGAACTTGGATGAGGCCGAACGGTGGCTGCGCGTATTTCTGACGGAGTCGCCGCGAGGGGAGCTCGCGGCGGGAGCGCGCTCGCGGCTGCTCGCCTTGCTGCTGAAGCGAGGTGCGCGCGCGCAGGCCGAGCAGGTGGCGAAGGACTACCTGCGCTTGCACCCAGGGGGTCCGCACACCGCGCAAGCACGAGCGCTCGTCACTGGCTCTCCGTAATCGCCGCGCTCGCGGCCATGCTGCTCGCGTGGCCGGCGACGGCGCAGACCAGGCGGGGAGAGGCCGTGCTGGTGTTGGAGGCGTCGAGCGGCGGCTGGAAGGCAGGCGTGCAAGCGTTGGTGGCCGAGCTGCTCAGCGTGGGCTACGAGCTGAGGGTGCAGGCCGCAGCGTCCGGCCCAGGCGAGGAGCTGGAGCGCGAGCTTTTGGCGCAGATGACCGCGTCCGGCGCGAGCGCAGGCGTCGCGGTCACGCGAGAGGGCGCGCAGGCCACGGCGCTGCTCTGCCAGCGTGGTGAGCGTGAATGTCAAACCCTCAGCGTGGAGGTCTCGGACGCGGAGCTGTCGCGCAGTCGGCTCGCCCTCGCGGTGGTGGAGCGCTTGCGACCCGTGGAGCTCCCGCTCACGGAGCCGAGCCAGCCCGTGACGCCGCCGCGAACAGCTGCTCCGCCACCTCCTCCGGCCAAGGCGCTGCCGACGGCGGCGCCGCCGAGCGAGCGACCAACGCGCCCGGTGCGCCTGTGGCTAGGCGGCGGCGTCGTGCTGGCGTCGGGCACCAGCGCACCCACGCCGTGGCTGAGCGCAGCGCTAACGGCGCTGCTGGCTGAGCCGTGGGGTGTGGAGCTCGGCGTGGCCGGCTCTCCGCTGCCGGGCCAGGCGGAGACCCCAGCGGGCTCGCTCTCGCTGCGGGCTTTTGAAGCGCTGGGCTTTGCGACCTTCGAGCCCTTCGCACAGCAGCGCTTTGGCTTCGGCTTGGGCCTGGGTGGCGGAGCGGTCCGTTTGCAGGAGACCGCCTCGCCTGCGCCGGGCTTCACGGGTTTCTCGCGTGGGGTGACGGTAGGCGTGGTCAGCGCGCGCGCACGACTGCGCTTGAAGCTCGGCCGGCTTCACGCAGCGCTGAGCGCCGATCCTGGCCTGCTGGTCCCTGCCGTGAAGGTGGAGGCGGGCACAGAGACCGTCCTGCGCATCGGTCGCCCCTGGCTGGTGCTACAGGCCAGCGTGGGAGTCGAGCTATGAGGTGCGCTCTTTTCAGCGTGGCGTGCGCCACCTGGCTCGTCGCATGTGGTGACGGCACGCTGCGAGCGTTCGAGCCGCTGGCCGCGGCAGCTGGCGACGCAGGTGAGCCGCCCGTTGGCAGGGCCGGAGCCGGAGGCGCCGCAGGCGGAATGACCGGCATGGCAGGCGCGGTCGGCACGGCCGGGAGCGCGCCCTCCGCTGGGACGGGCGGGACCGTGCTCTCCTTGCCGCTCGCCATCGATGACTTCGAGGACGGCGACACGCGCGCCCACCTGCCGCTCGGCTGGTGGTACCCCATCAATGACGCGACCGGCACTCAAGGCTTCGGCATCGAGCCGGCCGGCAGTGACGCAACCAGCACCTACGCGCTCCGCACTCACGGCAGCGGCTTCCAGGACTGGGGCGCTGCCATTGGCCTGAACCTGATCGGCGACGCCACGCCTCTGGCCCTGCCCAGCCACGGGCAGCTCTGTTTCACGGCGCGTATCGGCAGCCCCAGCAGCACCGCGCTCACCGTGCACTTCTTGCGCGACACCCGTCACTTCATCCGCGACGTGACGCTCTCGGAGAGCTGGACGCGCCACTGCCTGCCGCTCACGAGCTTCATCAGCCCTGAAGGTGATGCGCTCGTGCCCGAAGAGCTGAGCGCGCTGCAGTTCTTCTTCGAGCCCCGGGCAGCCTTCTTCTTGTGGTTGGACGACTTGGAGCTCGTACCGTAGGCAAACGCCGCGCTACGGCTTTAGGTAGGCCGCGAGCGGGATGTCCTGCTCCGCCAGCGCGCGCGCGATGACCTCGGCGATCTTCCGCGCGCCGGCTGCCTCGAAGTGCGTGTGATCTTCGCAGAAGAACGCGCCGACAGCGCCGGCGCCGTAGTTCGCGTCGTTGGGACAGAAGCCGAGCGAGTCGTAGAGGGCCACGCTGCGCTCGTGCAGGTCGATCATCGGTATTTGCTCGGCCATGGCCACGGCCGCCACGGAGCTCAAGAAGCCGCGCGTGCCGCGAGCCTTCGCGCCATTACAAGCGATCGAGCTTACGGGCGTGAGCAAGACGGGGACAGCGCCACGCGCCTTCGCGGCCTTGGCCATCTCGCTCAAGTAGCGTTCGAACAGCGCAGTACCGACGTGGCGCGGGCACGTCGCTGAGCCATCATTGATGCCGAACTGAATGAACAGATAGTCCCCCGGCTTCATCCCGGAGCTCGCGTCGAGCATGGCCGACCAGCGCGCGGCATACTGATTTGACGACAGCACGCACTCGCCGTTCCGCAGCGTGTCCGTGACCGCGCCCTCGTACAGCCAGGTCTGCACGCTGCGCCCGCCGACCGCGCTGTTGACGACCTTGACGCGATCGTTGAACAGCGCGCCGAATTCCCCGCCCCAGCCGCAGGGGCACTCGGCGCGGCACGTCTGCACCGTCGAGTCACCGGCGAGCCAAACGGTGACGGGCTGGCTCGCGCTGCCGCCGCCAGCGCCGGCTTGCCCAGCCACACCTCCGACACCGGCGCTACCAGCGCTCGGCGCGCCGCCAGCTTCAGCGCCCGCCACGCCGCCAGCGCCTGCCACGGCGCTAGCACCCGCCGAGCCACCGCTGCCAGCCGAGCCCCCAGCGCCACCACCACCACCCACGTGG
>JAEYOT010000433.1 GCA_023411445.1 Pseudomonadota bacterium | reverse complement strand
GTACAAGGCTCCGCGCCAGCGGAGATCGAGCCCTAGCCCTTCGCGCTCACAGCTGGCACTGCTCGAGGCGGTTGGCGTCTTGCGCCGCCATCGCGCAATCGAACGCGCGACGCGACACGCGATCGCTGCACTGCGCGAACGCCGGATCTTGCGCGGCCTTCTTGCGCGCCTCCTGCTGCACCCGCAAGATCTCACCGGCGCCTGCCGACGGGCGGTCGTCGCGCAGGAGCAGCTCCACGTAGTGAGCGAGCAGCGCGTCGCACTCGCGAGCATCGGGCGGGCGTCCACAGCCGCTCGCCAGCAGGGCCGCGACCAGAAGCGGCAGCCTCATCGAAAGCAGCCGTCCGTGATCTCTTCCGCCGTCTTGGCGGCGCGCACGCAGGCCATGGCACGATCGGTGATGCGGCGACCGACGCAGCTCTTCAGCTGCGACTCCTTCACCCAGCTGCGCGTTCGCTCCAGCTGCTCCTTGGCCGTGTCCGGGTCGCGTCCGACCGGGCTGCTCTTGAGCTCCAGCTCCGCGACGCGATCGGCGATCTCCTGGCACTCCTGCTCGGTGGCAGGGTGGCCACACCCCACGAGGAGCAGTCCCAGAGCAAACAGGAAGACGAGAGAGAGACGAGGCCGAACCGCGGACGACATCAGCCCCGAGCTTTTGGTCCGCTTCCCGAGCGTTGGCAATGCCCGGCCACGCCCTCCCCCTCCAACCTCCTGAAAATGCGCACAAATTCCGCTAGCGCTCCGCGCCGCGCTTTCTGCCGAAATCTGGACGCTTGTGCAGGTGCTGCTAAATTAAAGGGAATGACGCAAAAGCGTCCTGCCGCCGCCAGCGTGCCCGTCACGGCGGAGCTGCTGCTGCGCAAGGCCACGCTCGCGCGCACCCCAGTCACGCGAGCCAAGTACGCGCAGCGGGGCCTGTCGCACGACGGGCCGCTGGACCACACGACGCGCGTCCTGCTGCTGCGCCAGCTGTACCTGTCCCACATGGAAGGTCGCCGCTTCGCGGACGCGCTGGCCATCGCGGAGCAGATGCTGGGCGCGCCCGTGATGCCGGACGTCGCCCAGCAGGATGCCGCTCGCGCCTGCCTCGGCTTGGGGGATCGGGAAAGAGCCATCGAGCACCTGCGCATCGCCAGCCGGGTCAGCCCACCGGCGCGGCGCGCCTTCCACCTGTGGACGCTCGGGACCGTGCTGTACCTCGCCGAGCGCTACCACGACGCCTGCGGCGCCCTCTCGCGCGCCGCTCGCTGGGGCACGCGGGATAAACCACTGTACCTGGCCGGCCTGGGCCTGGCCCGGCTCGCGGCCGGCGAGCGCGTGACCGATCTGGCAGAGCTGCGCGAGCGCCTGTCCGACGCGCCCTGCGGCCAAGGCTACGGCCAGTTCGTGCTGGGCGAGCTGTGCATGGCGCTTTCAGACTACGCCGGCGCCGTGAGGTACCTGCGCGCCTTCCTGAAGCGCGTCACCGGCGGTCGCGTAGCCCTACAAGTCTCACTTTCTGGCGAAATTACCCGGGCGCGGCAGCTGATACGTCGCGCATCCGCCAAGCTCAGGTAAAGTTGGGCGTGACCGCGCGTTTACGCCGCCTTTCCCTGTGTCTGCTCGTGCTGCTGCTGTGCACGCCGGGGCTGGCGCTCGCAGCCCCCGACGATGCTTTCACGCGCGCGCTGGCCAAGGGCCCGCTCTACGCGGCCATCGCTGCCCTCGTCGGCGGCT
This sequence comes from Pseudomonadota bacterium, assembly GCA_023411445.1. Lineage (GTDB taxonomy): Bacteria > Myxococcota_A > Polyangia > Polyangiales > Polyangiaceae > PMG-095. The sequence continues at coordinate 2,920 of JAEYOT010000433.1, read as the reverse complement.
TGGCCGTGAGCCTCACGCCGTGCGTCTACCCAATGATCGCCGTGACGGTGAGCATCTTCGGCGCCAAGCAAGCCAAGAGCCGCTCGGAGGGCGTGCTGCTCTCGGCGGCATTCGTGCTCGGCATCGCCGCCATGCTGGTGCCGCTGGGCGTCGCGGCCGGCCTCGGCGGGCACATGTTCGGCTCCGTGCTGCAGAGCCGCGCGGTGGTGGTCGGCATCGCTGCGCTGTTCGTGATCATGGCCGCCAGCATGTTCGGTGCCTTCGAGCTGGCGTTGCCCTCGAGCCTCAACAACAAGCTCGCTGAGCTCGGAGGCATCGGCTACAAGGGCGCGTTCGTGCTCGGCTGGGTGTGCGGCTTGATCGCTACGCCTTGCACGGGTCCCGTGCTCACCGGCATTCTGGCGTACATCGCCAGCACGCAGAGCGCCTCGCTCGGTGGCTTGGCCATGGCCGCGTTCTCGCTCGGCCTTGGCATGCCGTTCTTCGCCGTGGGCGCGTTCGCGGTGCAGCTGCCCAAGAGCGGCCGCTGGATGGTGCACGTGAAGAGCGCGCTCGGCATCATGCTACTGGTCGTAGCGCTGTACTTTTTGAACAACAGCTTTGGATTCGCCAACGCTTGGGTCCAAAGCTCGCTCCTGTTCATCGGCGGCGCGCTCGGTCTGGCGCTGCTGGGCATCCTGTTCGGCGCCGTGCACCGCGAGTTCAGCGAGCCAGGTGTCGGCGTGAAGGTGAGCAAGGGGCTGGGTATCGCGCTCGTCACGTTCGGCTCGCTCGCCGCCATCCTGGGTGCGATCAAGCCCACGGAGGCGCTGGCGTGGGAGCATCACGACGTGGAGGGCGCCATCAGCCGCGCCGCCGCGGAGAAGAAGCCCGTGCTGGTGGACTTCACGGCTGCTTGGTGCGGCGCCTGCAAAGAGCTGGACAAGAAGACCTTCTCCGAGCCCCGCGTCGGGCAGGAGCTAGGTCGCTTCGTCGCCGTGAAGGTGGACGCCACCAACGACGACGATCCGAAGGTGGAGGCTCTGCTCCAGCGTTTCAAGGTGCTCGGCCTCCCCACGGTGCTGCTGTTCGACTCCGAGGGCAAAGAAGCCCAGCGCTTCACGGACTTCGTCCCGCCCGACGAGTTCTTGAAGTCCGCGCAGCGCGTCAACTAGACGTATTTTTTCGGCACGCGTTCGGTACCATTGAGCCCCGATGAGGCAGAAATGCGCGTGCTCATTTGGTTTTGGCCAGCGCGTCGTCCACGTGAGCGCTGATCGCAAAAGTACCAGAGCGCGGGAGCTTCAGTTGGCCCAGCTGCTTGATCTCGCGCACCAACATGTCGCGCGGCACCGGCTTGTCCAAGATCTTCGGCATGCCTGTGATGCCCTGCTGGCGCGCAACGGCGTCGCACAGCACACCTGCACCGTAAGAATCACCACTGAGCAGCAGGAAGCGCTCGCTGAGCTGCGGGTAACGCCTGCGCACCTCTGCATACAGCTCGGCGCCGTTCATGCCCGGCATGGCCACGTCCGAGACAATCACGTCGAAGTGGGCGCCTTCGGCTAGCCTGGCGAGAGCTTCGGCCGCGCTGCCCGCCGTGACGACCTCCAGCTCCCTCAGCATGCCCGCCGTGGCGCGCAGCACGAGCACCTGATCATCCACCAGCAGCACGCGCAAGCGGGCCTGCGCGCTGGACAGATCCGCCGAGCCGAACTCGGCTGCCCAGGCATCTTCCCTCTTCGCGAGCTCGGCGTTGCAAGCTGGGCAGAGCCAGACCGGCTCGGTTCCCGCTGCTCCCAACTGCGCCGTCCAACCGTGCCGAGCCAGCAGCACGAAGCCCCACTCCACGGCGGCAGAGGAGTCACCGCAATCCGAGCACACGACGAACGAGCCTGGCATGCCGCGTAAGCTTGCAAGCGACGGACCCGAGCCAAGTGCGACGCGCGCCGACCATCACCCGTTAAGTTATCTTGCGCGCGGCCGTAGCGCTAACGGCTCACCCAACGCGCGAGTGACTCCAGCGCTCGCCCTACGTCAGGTTTTGCCTCGTCGAATCCGCGTAGTGGGTCGTCGATCTCCGCGGCGCGCATTGGCACCGTAACGATGGTGAAACGCGACGGATCGAGGCCCGCGTGCAGCTCGTCCCAACTCAACGGGGTGGACACGGTCGCGCCGGGGTGAGCACGCACGGAATAGGGCGCGACGATCGTACGTGAAGACCCGGTCTGTCCGGTGTCGATGTAGACGCGATCGCCGCGCTTGTCGATCTTGCGCTCCATGGTCGCAAGCTGAGGGTGACGCGCTGTGACGATGCGACCGAGCAGCTCCACCAAGAGGTTCGCGGCTTCGAACGGGATACCGGCGCCGAGCGGGATGAGCACGTGCAAGCCGCGCTGACCGGAGGTCTTCGGGAAGCCGGGCAGGCCAACGTCGTCCAGCACCTCGCGCAACGTGAGGCCGAGCCGCACCGCGTCAGCGAAGGGGCGGGCGCCGAGATCGAAATCGATGGTGAGAAAATCGCAGCTCGTGAGCGACGACTCGCGACAAGCCAGCACGTGCAGCGGGATGCACCCCATCTGCGCCAGGTAGATCAGGCCGTCTTCATCGTCGGCCAAGAACACGTTCTTCGGCTTGCGCTCCGGGTCGTCCGGATCGCGGATCTGTAGCCGGCGCATCCAGCTCGGCGTGCCCTCCGGCACGTGCCACTGAAAGAAGCTCTTACCCGCGATGCCGTCAGGGTGACGCACCAAGACGAGCGGACGCCCGCGTAGAAACGGCAGCATCCACGGCGCGATCGACGCGTAGTAGCTGCACAGATCTCGCTTGGTGTAGCCGGACTCCGGCCAGAACACTTTGTCCGGATTGCTGATGGTGACCCGGCCGGTGCCGAGCGTCGCGCCGCCGCTCGGCGCCGGTATCCCGTTCGAAGCCGCGAACC
>JAEYOT010000411.1 GCA_023411445.1 Pseudomonadota bacterium | reverse complement strand
GCTAGGCGCGGCGCCGAGCAGGAGCACGAGCGAGGTGCGCGCGACGAGAGCAGTGCGGATCATAGACACAATTCTCCTGTTGAGTGCTGCAGAGTCCGGCTCACGGGCTGCGGCTCAGAGGCTCTTGCTGAGCACGGGGGCGGGGCTGAGCTCGCCTCCGTCTTGGGGGGCGGAGGCCCGCGCAGCCTCGCCTCGTGCCTTGCGGCCTTTACCGCCGCCCAGCCGCGAGATGAAGCCCTTCAGGTTCTCGATCGCCAGGTAGACCACCGGCACCACGATCAGCGACAGCAGCGTGGAGCTGATGACGCCGCCGATGACCGCGATGGCCATCGGCGCGCGAAATTCACTGCCTTCGCTCTCGCCGATGGCCGTGGGCCACATGCCGAGCACCATGGCGGCGGAGGTCATCAAGATCGGGCGCAAGCGCTCTGGCCCCGCTTCCATGATGGCCTGGAGCGGCGTCTCCCCTTGGTCGCGCACGCGGACGATGGCGCGATCCACCAACAAGATGGCGTTCTTGGTCACCAGACCCATCAGGAGCACGATGCCGATCAGTGCGCCCATGGCCAGGGTGTTGTTGGTCAAGAACAGGCCCATGATGCCGCCGACCAGCGCCAGCGGCAGCGTGACCATGATCGTGAGCGGATGGATGAAGCTCTCGAACTGCGAAGCGAGCACGATGTAGATGAAGACGACGCCCAGCAGCAGCGCGATGGCCATGTTCGAGTTGTTCTCGTTCATCAGCCGCAGCTGCCCGTCGTAGAAGATGCTCATGCCCGGGGCGAGCTCGAGCTTGTCGATCTGCGGCTGGAAGTCCGCGGCGACGTCGCCCAGGGGCCGCCCGATGGGCGTGGCCCAGACCGTGATTTGGCGCATGCGGTTCTCGCGCTCGATCACCTGCGGACCGTCGGTGCGCTGGATGTTCACCACGTCCGTCAGCTTCACCGGTCCGCGTGACGTGGGGATGGTCACGTTGGCGAGCGAGGTGGCGTCGGCCCGGTAGGCCTGATCGAGCCGTACCTTGATCGGCACGTCCTCCTTCTGGCCTATTTGACGGAGCTTACCCGCCTCTTCACCTTCCACGGCATTGCGCAGCGCGAGCGCTACCTCGGCCGCGGAGAGCCCGCGATCCGCCGCCCGCTGGCGATCCACCGTGACGGAGAGCTCCGGGCGGCCGGGGGAATACTTGACCTGGATGTCACCCACGCCGGGCGTGCTCTGCAAGATCTTCTCGATCTGGTTGGCGACGCGCTCGATGTCGGCGAATTCGATGCCGCGGACGTTGATCATGATCACGGCTTCAGTCGACGCGCCCTCGACGAAGGGTGGGTCGGCCACCGCGACCTTGGCGTTCGGCAGCTTGGCGACGGCCTTGCGCCCGATCTCTTTCAGGTCCGCCAGCGTGGTGGTGCGCTCCGTCTTGGGCACCGCCACCACGCGCCATTTGACCTTGTTCACCTGGTCGCCATCGCCGACCACGGCGAAGACGGTGGTGAAGTCCGGGTGCTTCAGGATGTCCTGCTCGACCTCCGCGGTCAGCCGCGCGGTCTCTGCCAGCGAGGTGCCGGCCGGGAGCTCGGCCTCCAGCACGTACTGTCCGCGATCTTCCGAGTTGACGAACTCTTGACCCGTGAGCTTCATGATGAAGCCCATGAAGAACAGGCTGCCGATGGCCAGCGCGCCGACGATCAGCTTGTGCCTGAGCGACCAGTGGAGGATCGCCTTGTAGGTGAGCTCCATCTGCGTGTGTGTCCACTCGAACGGGTACTTGAGCCACGCGAAGCGATCGCTCTTTGCGTGCAAGTCCTTCGAGAAGCGCGACGACAACATCGGGTCGAGCGTGAAGGCGACGAACAGCGAGATGAGCACCGCCACCGTGATGGTGATGCCGAACTGGCGGAAGAATTGGCCGACCAAACCCTCCACGAAGGCGATCGGCATGAACACGGCCACGATGGTCATGGTGGTGGCCAGCACCGCCAGCGCCACCTCCTTGGTGCCGTCCAGCGCGGCCTGCATGGGCTTCTTGCCCATCTCCATGTGCTTGAAGATGTTTTCGCGCACCACCACCGCGTCGTCGATGAGCAGACCGATCGCCAGCGACAGGGCGAGCAGCGTCATCATGTTCAGCGTGTAGCCGAGCACGTACATGAAGAAGAACGTGGCGATCACGCTGGTGGGCAAGGCCAGGCCGCTGATCAAGGTCGAGCGCAGATCCAGCATGAACACCAGGATCACGAGCACGGCCATGGCGCCGCCGAAGATGATGTCGTGCTCGACCTGCGAGACCTGGCTCTCGATGATGCGAGCTTGGTCGATGATCAGGGCGGAGGAGATGCCTGGAGGGAACGCTTGCTCCAGCGTCGCCATCTTGGCCTTGACGGCGTGGGCGACGCTCACGGTGTTCTCGCCCGAGCGCTTGCGCACCTCGAACGTCACCGCCTCCTTGCCGTTGACGCGCACCAGCACGCGCTGGTCCTCGAAGCCGTCCGTCACCGTGGCCACGTCCCGTAGCCGGACCGCGGAGCCGTCCGTGGCGGTCGCCACGATCGTCTCGCGGATTTGCTCGACGTTGGTGAACTCGGCCAGCGTGCGCACGCTGATCTCGCGCGTGCCCTCGTCGTAGCGACCGGCGGGGACGTTCAAGTTCTCCATCCGCAGGCGCTGGACCAGTTGGCCAGGGCTGAGCCCCAGCGCGTCCACGCGCGCGCGATCCAGCTCCACGCGGATCTCCCGCTTGGCGCCGCCCTTGACGTCCACCGCGGCGACGCCCTCCACCTGCTCGAGAGCGGGCCGAAGCGTCTCGTCCGCGTAGTCGCGCAGCTCCGAGAGCGAGCCGCCGCCGCGCAGCGTGTAGGTCAGCACGGGCGCTGCCGAGACGTCGAAGCGCTGGACGATGGGCTCTTTCGTCTCAGCGGGCAGCTGGTAGCGTACCTGCGAGATGCGTTCGCGCACCTCCGTGGCGGCGTCCTTCACGTCCACGCCCAGGTGGAACATGATGAACAGCATCGACGAGCCTTCGCGCGAGAAGGAGCGCACGCGGTCGATGCCATTGAGGCTGACCACGAAGTCCTCCAGCGGCTTGGTGACCAGCGACTCGACCTCAGCGGGACCGGCGCCCGGGTACGGTACCGTCACGACCACGGCCGGGAACGACACGTCCGGGAACAGATCGCTACCGAGCCGAGCGAAGCCCATGAAGCCGAGCACCAGCAGCGCCACCGTCACCATCACGGTGAAGACGGGGCGCTTGATCGCGACTTCGCTGATGTTCACGGCTTGGCTCCGGTCGCTTCGACCGCCACCACGTCACCCGACTTGGCCTCGGGCTTCGGCTTGGCCACGAGCTTGTCTTGCGCGCTGACGCCGCTGCGGACCAGGAGCGTGCCGTCCTTGTCGACGGAGAACACCACGCGGCGCGCCTCCAAGCGGCCGCCTTCCGTCACCGCCAGGACCTCGTCCTGCGAGCCGGGGCGCAGCACTTCGTGCGGCAGCCTGAGCACGTCGATCTCCGTCTTGGCCGCGACCTTCGCTTGCACGAAGGCGCCTGCGCGCAAAAAGCCGGGGTTGTCGAAGGAGGCCTCGACCGGCACCCGCCGCGTCTTCAGGTCGATGGTGCCTAGCACGGCGCTGATGCGACCTACGGCTTTGCCGCTCTCGAGCGACAGCTCGACCGGCGCGCCGAGCGCCAGCAGGTTCGCGTCGTGCTCGCTGACGGTGGTCGCCAGCTTCAAGACCTTGGTGTTGACGATCTCGAACAGGGGAGCGCCGGGGCCGACTACCTCGCCGATGCCGTCCGGGACGCGCGTCACGGTGCCGCTGAAGGGCGCGGTGAGCGAGTGGTTGCCGAGCGAGACGCGCGCCAGCGACGCCTGCGCCTTGGCTGCGTCTAGCTGGGCGAGCGCCAGCGCCCGCTGCTGACTGCTTTGCACGCCGCTCGCTTCCGCGAAGGAGCCGCTCTGCACCAGCGCCTGCGTGCGACGCTCGCTGTCTTGTGCGAGGGCTAGCTGCGCTTCGGCGGCTCGCACTTGCGCCGCAGCGGCTGCGGCCTGCGCGCTGGCTTCGGTCGCGTCCAGCGTGGCCAGGAGCGCGCCGGCCTTGACCTGATCGCCGACCTTGACCCGCAGCGAGCCGATCTTGCCGCCCACCTTGAAGCCCAGGCTGGCGGACTGCTCGGCGGTCAGCGTGCCGTCCAGCACTACCGTAGGAAGCCACTTGCCGGGCTGGCCCGAAACGACGCTCACCTTCTCCGGTTGCTTGGACAAGGCGGCGTTGCGCTCCGCTTCGGCGGCGCGCCGCTCGGCCAAGGCCGCTTGAGCTTTGGTTGCGGTCGCGACGCGCGTGCTCGTCCACGCCACCAGCCCGCCCACGAGCGCCAGCCCCACCACGATCCCCGCGAGCGGCGCCTTGACTCGCTCCGGAGCGGCAGGCGCAGATTCGGAACCCCGACCGACTACATTGGAATCAGACATTGTCACTACTTCTCGTTTGAAAGAGCGTTAACCCGGATCGGCGCTGCGCGACGCGTGGCTCTCGCCACGCACTACGTTGCCTCGCTGTGAGAGTTTCTCTCGGTCGCGTTCGAGCGCGATCAGCACCTCAGGACGTGCCATCCCCCCGAGAAACAGCCGCTGCACCTCGCGCAGCTTGGCTTCCAAGTCCGGCTTCACGTGCTCGCGCACCAGCTGCCGCGCGACGCGATCGAAGCCGCCCGCGATGAAGGCGGCGGCCGCTTCGATGTCGATTTCCGGACGGTAAAGACCGATCTCCACCCCGTGTTGAATCAACGCCGCGGTCTGGCGTTGAGCGCGAAGCGCGAATTCTTCGATCAGGTGCTGGTAGCTGGCGGAGCCGCCGCCCTCGAGCACCATCGCCATCAGGGCGCGGTTTTCCCAGATGAACTCGTAGATCTCCACGTTTCGGACGTGGCACTCGTCGAGGTACTCCACGAACGCGTCCGAGCCCGGCACGGTGGCGAGCTGCGTGCTGCTGGACTCATCCAACAAGCGCTCGAGGTGTGAGACCACGCCCGCGAGGAGCTCGCGGAACGCCTCTTCCTTGCTGGAGAAGTGGAGGTAAAACGCTCCCTTGGAGAGCTGCGCGCGCGTCGTGATGTCCTCGACCTTGGCGCGATCGAGCCCGCGCTCGGAGAAGACGCCACGGGCAGCGGCGAGCAGGCGGGCTCGGGCGTGAGGGTCGCTGGGACGCGGCATTGGCTATGGGGCCGGTCAATGACCAGGCGGTCACTGACCCGCGGGTCAATATTATGAACGACCGCAAAGCGTCAAGCCTCAGCCAGGGATCATTAATGAGTTTCCCGGCGGGGAGCGAGTCCGGTTGTTTCCGGTCAGCAACCCCGTCCGCCGGTACTACAAACCCTGACATGTTCGCCGACGCCAAGAAAGTGCGCCTGCCGACCCCGGCGGAAGCCCTGCCGGGACGAGCGGACGAGATGCCGCTCGAGAATCGCCACTACGTCCTGGGAACCGCTTTACGTCCGCCCTTTCCTGAGGGGAGCGTGCTGGCCCTGTTCGGCCTCGGCTGCTTCTGGGGCGCGGAGCGCAAGTTCTGGCAGCTGCCCGGCGTTTACTCCACTGCGGTGGGTTATGCCGGTGGCTTCACACCGAAACCCACTTACCGCGAGGTCTGCTCGGGTCTGACCGGGCACAACGAGGTCGTGCGCGTGGTTTACGACGCGGGGCTGCTCGAGTACCGCGAGCTTCTGCGGGTGTTCTGGGAGAGCCACGATCCGACGCAAGGCATGCGCCAGGGTAACGACGTGGGCACGCAGTACCGCTCTGGGATCTATTGTTACGCAGCGGCTCAGCGCGCGCTCGCGGAGCAATCGCGCAGCGCGTACGAGGCCGCGCTACTGGCCAGCGGGTTTTCGCCGATCACAACCGAGATCCTGGACGCGCCGGAGTTTTACTACGCCGAGCAGTACCACCAGCAGTACCTGGCAAAGAACCCGAACGGCTACTGCGGCTTGGGCGGCACGGGCGTGACCTGCGCCATCTAGAGCTCCGCGAGCACGCTCAGCGCACGAAGCGCTGCAGCTCCGCGCTGAAGCCCCCGAGATCGACCGGGCCGAGGCGCTCCACCGCGA
>JAEYOT010000311.1 GCA_023411445.1 Pseudomonadota bacterium | reverse complement strand
CCCTTGCGCCACGTGCGGGTGCAGCAGCTTGAGCGCGAAGCGCCGCCCGACGACGACGTGGCGAGCCTCGTAAACCTCACCCATGCCGCCGCGCCCGAGCAGCCGCTCGAGCCGGTACTTCTCGGCGATGATCTGGCCGACGCGCGAGCCGGCGGCGAGCGTGTCCGCGTCCGAGTCCACACCGCTCACGGCGCTTCTCCCGCGCCGCGCAGCGCGTCCAAATCCACGTCGGCGCGGCCCTGCATCATGCGGTAGGCGCGCTGGCGCGAGATGCCGATGCGCTGCGCGGCTCGAGCCACGTTGCCTTGGCAAGCGCGCAGGGCGGCGAGCAGCTCGGAGAAATCAGGCGGATCCGCCGAAGCCTTCACCGGCTCCTCTTGGCCGCGCTCTTCCGGCTCCATCCCGGCCAGCAGGCGCTCCGGCAGGTGCTTGAGCTTGATGCGCGGCTCCGCTCCGTAGAGCACGAGCAGCCGTTTGACCAGCAGCGTGAGCTCTCGCACGTTGAACGGCCAGTCATACAGGCACAGCCGCTCGACCACGCGCGCGTCCACCTGGGGAGGGCGGCCACCGGAGCCTTCCACCAAGAGCCGGGTGAACAGGTAGGGCACCTCGCCGCGACGCTCGCGCAGAGGCGGGAGCTTCACCGTGAGGCCATCCAGGCGCGCGAACAGGTCCGCGCGGAAACGCCCGGCCTCGACCTCATGCGCCAGGCTACCCTGCGCCGCCGCGAGCACTCGCACGTCCAGCTTGGTCGGCCGGGGCTCGCCGAGCGGCTGCACCTCGCGCTGCTCCAGAACCCTCAGCAACTTGGCCTGCAAGGCGAGCGGCAGCTCGCACACTTCGTCGAGCAGGAGCGTGCCGTGCTGGGCGGCGCGGAAGTGGCCGAGGTTAGCCTGCTCCGCGCCGGTGAACGCGCCACGCCGGTAACCAAACAGCTCGCCTTCCGCGAGCGCTTCCGGCAGCGCCGCGCAGTTGACGGCCACGAACGGCCCGCTGCGACCGCTCCAGGCGTGGATGGCGCGTGACACCGCTTCCTTACCGGTGCCAGTCTCGCCCTCGAGGATGAGGGGCAGGTCGCTCTGCGCGGCGCGCTCCGCCGGCTCCAAGGCGGCGCCCAAGGCCTGACCGCCGTATAGGTTCGGCGCAAAGGCGCCGACTGGAACCGTTCCCAGCGTCACCACGCCCACCCAGCCGCCGACCCGCACCACGTCGTGCGCGGCGAGCACCACGGACTTGATGGGCCGCCCGTTGACCCAGGTGCCGTTACGGCTCCCCAGGTCCACCAGCACGCTGTGGGGGCCTTGCGTCCGGATGGCGGCGTGGCGACGCGACACGTCCTGCCCCGAGAGCTGCGCGGCGCAGCCCTCGTCGCGCCCAATGAGCAGCTCCGCTGGCGCGGCCGCCCCCAGCAGCGTGCTGGGGCCGTCGGTCTTCGGGAACAGCCAGCACAGGCTCAGCGCCGGCGAGCGCTCACTCATGAGGCTCGCGGTCAGCGAAGGCGCTGTGGTCTGTCCCGAATGGTGCTGCGGCATTGCGGAGGCGCTGAAATAGCCAGCCCGAGCCTACCCGGCCCGAAGGTGGCCAGTATAGCGCCTATCCGCGCGCGAAACCTGCGAGGATTCCCCCCCACCTCGCTTCTGGCATCAAGGACCGAACGCGACGCCGGTGATATTCAGAGCTGCTGGCCCCGAAACCACAGCGCGAACCCGCACCTCGATCTGATCGGCTGGCAGTACGGCGTAGGGCCCGGCGCCGCGCCCCCAACAAGTGTCCGGCGCTGGCGACAGCGTGCCGCCGATAACGGGGTAAATGCAGCCATCTTTCCCGTTGGCGCGCACCAGCGCCACCTCGAGCGCCCCGCCCGTGCCTTGTCCAGAAATAGAGAGCGAGCCAATGTTCTGCGGGCTGGTGAGGCGGAAAAAGATCGCGCCAATCGAGCCGCTGCCGGGCAGCTGGTACTCCGCGCTGGCAGCGCTCGTGCTCACGCTGAACGCCTTCACGTATTGATTGGTAGCGTTCTGAGCCAGCGCGTCCAATGCGTAGACTCCGACCGTGTCGCAGCAGGTAGCGCACGACGTGACGAGAGCGCAGCCGGCAGCGTCCGGCGGGAACAGATCCATCGGCGGAGCGCCGCCGCTACCGCCGGCGCCACCGCTACCGGCAGCGGTGCCACCCGTGCCGGCGGTGGTGAACGAGCCGCCTTCACCTGGGTTCAGCGAGCCACCACCGCCGCCGTCACCGCTGGGAGCACCGCCCTCGTCGCCGCCGCCATCGGCACCAGCAACTCCAGGTGCCGAGCCGCCTTGTCCGTCGCCGCCTAGACCAAAGCTGAAGTCGAAGCACACGCCCGAGACGCACGAGAGGTCACCGTCGCACGTCGAGTTCGCGTAGCAGGGGCACGCCAGCGCGCCCGTCTTACAAGGATCGTCCTTCTTGGAATCGTCACTACAAGCAGTGAGCGCCACCGTCACCAAACCAAGCCCGACGCACAGCAAAGACCATTTCGACATTCGAGAAACTCCTTCGCGCTCCGGGCGACCTACTCATGTCGCCCGCCAAGCTCGGAGCTCCCTGGTGCAGCCAGTATGCCGCCGCTCTCAGCGATCCTTACCGCGAAATCATTGAGCTTTTTCGCACACCAAGCGCGCGCGGACATGTCCAAGAGCCAGCTGGACAGCTCCGCGGACGTCCGCAGCCCGCGCGGGCGCTAGAGC
>JAEYOT010000304.1 GCA_023411445.1 Pseudomonadota bacterium | reverse complement strand
GATCCAGCAACACACTGCTGCCCAATCAGCAACCTAGCGCCTTGATGACACCACGCGATTCCGTGGGAGAGTCACGCCCGTGCACCCGCTACGACGACTCTTTCGGCACGCCTCGGCCTACCGCCGTGACGTCGCGCTCGCCAGCCTCTTCTCCGTCCTGAACAAACTGTTCGACGTCCTGCCCGAAGTGCTGATCGGCATCGCGGTCGACGTGGTGGTCAGCAAAAAGGAGTCCTTCCTCAGCCGCTTCGGCTTGAGCGATCCGATTGAGCAGCTGTCGGTGCTCGCGGTCATCACGGTGGCCGTGTGGGTGTTCGAGTCCACCTTCGAGTATTTGTACGCGGTGCGCTGGCGCAACCTGGCGCAGAGCCTGCAGCACGATCTGCGCATGGAGAGCTACGCGCACGTGCAGAAGCTCGAGCTCTCCTGGTTCGAGCGCACCCGCACCGGCAACTTGATGAGCGTCTTGAACGACGACATCAACCAGCTGGAGCGCTTCCTGAACGGTGGCGCCAACGACCTGATCCAGGTGCTCACCGGCACCCTGCTCGTGGGCGCGGTGTTCTTCACGCTCACCACCAAGATCGCGCTCCTGGCGCTGCTGCCTATCCCGCTCATCATTTACGGCGCGTTCTGGTTCCAGGCGCGCCTGGCGTCGCGCTACGCCGCCGTGCGCGAGGCGGCCGGCACGCTCAACGCGCGACTGAACAACAACCTGCTCGGCATCGCCACGATCAAGGCCTACGCCGCCGAGGACTACGAGACGGACCGCATCCGCGAGAGCTCGCAGCAGTACCTTTCGTCCAACGCCTTCGCGATCCGCTTCTCCGCCGCCATCACGCCGGTGATCCGCATGGCGATCTTGGCGGGCTTCACGGTCACGCTGCTGTACGGCGGCGTGCTGGCGCTGCGTGGCGAGATCGGCGTCGGCAGCTACTCCGTGCTGGTTTACCTCACTCAGCGCCTGCTCTGGCCGATGACGCGCCTGGCCGACATGTCGGACCTGTACCAGCGCTCGATGGCCTCGGTGGAGCGCGTGATGAACCTGCTGTCCACGCCGATCAAGATCACGTACGCCGGCGCTCCCCTCGCCCACGCGGACGTCAAGGGCGAGCTGGTGTTCGACCGCGTCAGCTTCGCCTACGGCGACAGCCCCACGCTGCGCGACATCTCGCTCACCATCCGCGCAGGCGAGACCGTGGCGTTCGTGGGCAGCACGGGCGGCGGCAAGAGCACGTTGGTCAAGCTACTGTTGCGCTTCTACGAGCCGAGCTCCGGCGCCGTGCTGCTGGACGGCCGCCCCATCTCGGAGCTGTCGCTGCAAGCGCTGCGGCGCTGCATCGGCTACGTGGCGCAAGACAGCTTCCTGGCGGACGCCACGGCGGCGCAGAACATCGCTTACGGCCTCGCCGAAGTGAAGCGTGAAGACGTGGTCGCGGCGGCGGTGGCGGCCGAAGCGCACGAGTTCATCTCGCAGCTGCCGCAGGGCTACGACACGGAGGTCGGCGAGCGCGGGCAAAAGCTCTCGGGCGGCCAGCGTCAACGCATCGCGCTGGCGCGCGCCATCGTGCGCAACCCCCGCATCTTGGTGCTGGACGAGGCGACCAGCGCCGTGGACAACGAAACGGAGGCCGCCATCCAGCGCTCGCTCGCCAAGCTCGTGGTCGGGCGCACCAGCCTGATCATCGCGCACCGGCTGTCCACCGTGCGGCACGCGCACTGCATCCACGTGCTGGACGCCGGCCGCATCGTCGAGTCCGGCACGCACGACGAGCTGCTGGCGCGCGGCGGCCAGTACGCCGCGCTGTGGCGGCTCCAGACCGGTGAGAGCTGAACCATCCGTTGACGCTGTAATTTTTCGTTATATCACCGAGCAATTTCGAACATTTACCGTGCAGGCCCTACCAAGCCGCGGGCGCTGGGTAGGCTCGGGACAATCCGGCTGCACGAGCTGCCCCCTCTGTTAGAAACGAGCCCCTCATGAGCGACGCGACCTCCAGCCGCCTACTCGAACGGGCCGAGCACTTGTTGCCCGGCGGTGTGAACTCGCCCGTGCGTGCCTTCCGCGCCGTTGGCGGCCAGCCCATCTTCATCAGCGGCGCCCACGGCTCCAAGCTGCTCAGCGCCGACGGCCGCGAGTACATCGACTACGTGGGCAGCTGGGGTCCGGCGATCTTGGGACACGCGCATCCCGACGTGGTCAAGGCGGTGCAAGCCAAGGCCGAGAGCGGCCTGGGCTTCGGCGCGCCCACGGAGGCCGAGGTGCACTTCGCCGAGGCCATCGTCGAGCGCTACCCGAGCATCGAGATGTTGCGCTGCGTGTCGAGCGGTACGGAGGCGACCATGAGCGCGCTCCGCGCGGCGCGCGGCTTCACCGGTCGCGACGTGATCGTGAAGTTTGACGGCTGTTACCACGGGCACTCGGACAGCTTGCTGGTCAAGGCTGGCAGCGGCCTTGCCACGTTCGGCAACCCGGACTCCGCCGGCGTCCCCGCGGCGGTGGTCGCCACCACCGCGAGCCTGCCCTTCAACGATTTGAACGCCTTGAGCGAGCTGTTCGCGCGCGAGGGCGAGCGCATCGCGGCCGTCATCGTCGAGCCGGTGGTCGGCAACATGGGGCTGGTGCCGCCTCAGCCCGGCTTTCTGGAGCGCCTGCTGGAGCTGTGTCAGCAGCACGGCGCGGTCTCCATCTTCGATGAGGTGATGACCGGTTCGCGTCTATCACCCGGCGGCGCGCAGGGCCTATTCGGCATGAAGCCGGACATGACTTGCCTGGGCAAGGTGGTGGGCGGCGGGCTGCCGCTCGCCGTGTACGGCGGCAAGCGCGAGATCATGGAGCGGATCGCGCCGCTCGGACCCGTGTACCAAGCCGGTACGCTGAGCGGCAGTCCGCTGGCGGTAGCGGCAGGGCTGGCGACGCTCGCGGCGCTCACCCCGAGCGTGTACGAGCGATTGGAGGCGGCCGCTAGCCGCCTCCAAGTCGGACTGGAGCGCGCGCTGCGCGACAGCCGCGTGGACGGCGTCGTGCAGCGGGTAGGCTCCATGCTCACGCTGTTCTTCCATCGCGGGCCCGTGCGCTCGTGGACGGACGCGGCCTCGTGCGATCGCGAGCGCTTCGCGCAGTTTCATCGGGCGCTGGCGACGCGCGGCGTGTACTTCCCACCGTCGCAGTTCGAGGCCGCCTTCGTCTCGGCGGCGCACAGCGACGACGACATCGAGCGCACGATCGAGGCCGCGCGAGCGGCGCTGGAGGGCTGAAGCTTGGGCATCCCTGCCAGCGCTCCGCCCAGCTCACTGTTCGCGCACTGCCCGCGCTGCGCCGCGCCGCGGAGCACGGAGGAGGACGCGGTTCGCTTCGCCTGCGGTGCGTGCGGCTTCGTCTACTACTACAACGTGGCGGTCAGCTCGTCGGTGCTGGTGGTGGCGGCCGACGGCGCGGCGTTGTTCATCCGCCGCGCGCGCGATCCGGGTAAGGACAAGCTCGCCATCCCGGGCGGCTTCATCGATCGGGGTGAGACGGCAGAGGCGGCGGCCATCCGCGAGCTCCGCGAAGAGGCGGGCGTCAGGCTCACGAGCGTCAGCTTCTTGGCCAGCTTCCCCAACCTGTACGCCTACCGCGGGGTCGAGTACCCGGTGGTGGACCTGTTCTTCGTGGCTGAGGTGCCGACGCGCGCTGCCAGCCCCCTCGACGACGTGACGGAGATCGTGTGGGCTGACCCCGCCTCGCTCACGGACAGCGACCTTGCGTTTCCTTCCCACCCGCGCGCGCTCGCCGCATTTTTGGCCCAGAGGCGCGGGGCCTAGCCGGCCCGGCGTCGAGCCGCAGGCGCGGTTGGTGCTAGACTGAGCGCTCGATGCGCATCGACTGTCCCATCTGTCACCAGGTGCTGGCGGACGTGCCGGAGGACTTCGGCCCCCGCCCGTTCTGCTCCACACGCTGTAAAATGGTGGACCTCGGAAACTGGCTGAACGAGGCCTATCGCATCCCCGTGGCGCGCGAGAGCCAGGGCGAAGGCAACGACGACCACACGCTCTCTTGACCATGCAAAACACTGACTCCGTTCTCCGCGCCATCACCGACGACGGCGCCTTCCGCGTGATCGTGGCGCGCACGACCGACACCGTGCAGCACGTGCTCAAAGCCCAAGGCGCCCAGGGCCAAACCGGCCGCCACCTGGGAGATCTGGTGACCGGCTCGGTGCTGTTTCGCGAGACGATGGCGCCCAACCTGCGCGTGCAGGGCATTTTGAAGGGCTCTGGCGGCAGCGGCAGCCTCGTCGCGGACTCACATCCCTCAGGTAAGACGCGCGGGCTGGTCCAGCTGAACGGCAGCGCGCAGGAG
>JAEYOT010000251.1 GCA_023411445.1 Pseudomonadota bacterium | reverse complement strand
CCTCTAGGTCGCGCTTGTGCAGCTTCTCCGCGTAGGCCGCGGCCGCCGGGTGCTTGTCGCGGAAACCCTTGAGCTCCCACACCTGCTGCGCCGGCTGGAAGGCCTTGCCCGGCAGCAGGCCATCGTGGAACTTGTGCGAATACTCCACGTATTTTACGCCCATGAAGGTCAGGGCGCAGGCGATCGTGATCACGATGTTCGTGATCAGCGCCTTCTTCTCGCCTAGCTGCGCGTTTCGCACGGCCCAGGCCGCGGTCAAGCTGGAGATGAGCAGCACGCAGGTGTTGAGCGCGCCCAGCTTGGTGTCCAGGAAGTAGTGCGCGTAGACGAACACCTCCGGGTGCATCGCCCGGTACACGGTGTAGGCGCAGAACAAGCCCGCGAAGAA
Organism: Pseudomonadota bacterium; assembly: GCA_023411445.1. Lineage (GTDB taxonomy): Bacteria > Myxococcota_A > Polyangia > Polyangiales > Polyangiaceae > PMG-095. The sequence goes on along the minus strand of JAEYOT010000251.1, from coordinate 3,919 downwards.
CAGGACCTCGGTCAGCAAGAACAGCCAGATGCCGAGCTTGCCGGCGTCGAACTGCTGCTGCGGCGTATCGAAGTGATGCGCCAGGTGAGGGTTGGCCTCGTGGATGGGTGAGTGGTGACCGTGACCGTGGTCGTCGTGACCGTGGTCGTGGGCCACCGGCGGCGCGGAGGCCTTCTTGGCGGCTTCGGTAGAAGTGGAAGGTTCAGCCATGAATCTGTCCTGCGGTCGTGCTCAGGCCTTCTTGACGTAGCCGTCGATTTTCGCGTCGTAAGCGAGGTTCTCGTAGCCGTCGTAGGGACCGGCAGTCACGGGCGGCGGGGTGTGGAAGTTGTAGTAGGGCGGCGGCGAGACCGTCGTCCACTCCAAGGTCACGGAGCCCCAGGGGTTGTCGGCGGCCTTCTTGCCGCTCTTCAGCGCGCGGACGAGCGAGACGGCCGTCAGCAAGAAGCCGAGGCCCAGCGTGAACGCGCCGATCGTCGACAGCTGGTGCAGGTCCTGGAACTCCGGGAGGTAGTTGTAGTAGCGGCGCGGCATACCGCGGCTACCCAGGATGAACTGCGGGAAGAACGTGAGGTTCAGGCCGATGAACACGATCACCGCGCCGATGCGGCCCGTCTTCTCGTCGTACATGCGACCGAAGGCCTTCGGAAACCAGTAGTGGAGGCCGCCCATGAACGCGGTGATGGCGCCGCCCATCATCACGTAGTGGAAGTGCGCGACCACGAAGTACGTGTCGTGCAGGTGGACGTCCACGCCCATCACGGCCAAGAACACGCCGGTCAAGCCGCCGATCGTGAACACCCACAAGAACGCCAGCGCGTAGAGCATCGGCGTATCCAGGTGGATGCGACCCTTGTACATGGTCGACACCCAGTTGAAGATCTTGATGGCGGTGGGGATGGCGATCAGAAACGTGATCGCGCTGAAGATGGTGCCGGCCAACACCGACTGCCCGCTCGTGAACATGTGGTGGCCCCAGACCAAGAAGCCCAGGAACGCGATGGCCAAGCTGCTGATGGCGATGAACTGGTAGCCGAACAGCCGCTTGCGCGAGAACACCGGGATGATCTCGCTCACCACGCCGAAGGCGGGCACGATCATGATGTACACGGCGGGGTGCGAGTAGAACCAGAAGAAGTGCTGGAACAGCACGGGGTCGCCGCCCAGCGCGGGGTCGAAGATACCCAGGCCGAACACGCGCTCGACCATCATCATGAGCAGGGTGATGCCGATGACGGGCGTGGCCAGCACCTGGATCAGCGCGGTGCTGTACAGCGCCCAGACGAACAGGGGCATGCGGAAGAAGGTCATGCCGGGCGGGCGCAGCTTGTGGATCGTCACGATGAAGTTCAGCCCGGTGAAGATGGAGCTGAAGCCCAAGATGAACGCGCCGAACGCCGCCGGGATCACCGCGGTCTGCGTGGTGGTGCTGTAGGGGGCGTAGAACGTCCAGCCCGTGTCCACCGCGTTGGTCACCAGCGACGCGAGCATGAACACGCAGCCGATGAACCACAGGTAGTAGCTCGCCAGGTTCAGCTTGGGGAACGCCACGTCCTTGGCGCCGAGCTGCAGCGGCAAGATGATGTTGCCGAGCGCCGCCGGGATGCCGGGGATGATCACGAGGAACACCATCACGGCGCCGTGCAGCGTGAACATCTGGTTGTACGTGTCGTGCTTCATGATGGTCTCGCCGGGAGACCACAGCTCGGTTCGCACCAAGAGCGCGAACAAGCCGCCGAGCGCGAAGGCCGCCAGCACGGACGCCAGGTACATGACGCCGATCCGCTTGTGATCGAGCGTGAAGGCCCACGAGGCGAAGCCCTTGTCGTGGGTCAGGTAGTTGTCGTCGGCCCCCTTCGCGTGGGGGATGGCCGCATCGGCTGTCGTGGAGGGTGACGCCATGGCTTTTCCTTACTTCAGGGTCTTGATGTATTCGATGAGGCCGTCGATGTCTTTGTCGCTCAGCTTGCCCTGGTAGGTGGGCATCGAGGGCGCGAAGCCCTGGACCACTTTGGCGCCGGGATCGAGCATCGACTCGCGCAGGTAGTTCTCGTCAGCCTTGGTCGAGCTGCCGTCCGTGAAGGTGGCGCTGCGGCCAAACAAGCCCTTCCAGGTCGGGCCGATCTTCGCGGAGCCGTCGATGCTGTGGCAGGTGTTGCAGCCCTGTCGCTCGTACAGCTTGGCGCCGCGCGGGGCGCCCGTCTCACGATCGGCCTCGACGCACGTGTCGTTCAGCCACTTCTCGTAGCCGCCCGGCGGGTGCACCACTACGCTGGTGAGCATGTCCGAGTGGGAGGTGCCGCAGTACTCGGCGCAGAACAGCGGGTACTCGCCGGCCTTGGTGGCCTGGAACCACAGATCGGTGTAGCGACCCGGCACCGCGTCCATCTTGGTGCGGAAGGCGGGGATGTAGAGCGCGTGCAGCACGTCTACCGAGTTGATGATCATGCGCACGGGGCGGTCGATTGGCACGTGCAGCTTGTCGTACGTCAGGTTGCCGGTCGGACACTTGTAGTCGAACGTCCACTTCCACTTCTGGGCGGTGGCGTGCAGCTCCATCGAGTCCTTCGGCGCCGTGCGCAGATCCACGTAGCCCTTGAAGCCCCAGACGAAGAGCGCGATCACGACGAACAGGGGCACGACGGACCAGGTGATCTCCAGCGCCGTGTTGTGCTCGGCGCTGGGCTCCACCGGCTCGTTGGCCTCGCGCGACTTGGCCCGGTACTTGGTCACGAAGTGGAACATCGCGACGAAGATGGCGAGCGAGGTGAGCACGCTCATCCAGACCATGAAGTCCCAAACCCAGTCGATGTTCCGGGTCGTCACCGAGGCGTCGGTGGGGAGCCAGAACGAGTCCGAGGGCGGGGAGACCGGCAGCTTCGGATCAGCCAGCAGGGCGAGCAGGTGAAGAGTCATTGCGCTGTGCTTTCGACCAAGGTGCGCTTCTTATCGCGCCGAATGAGAACCGTGAGAAATCCTGCGAGGAGGATCACGCTGACGCCGCCGCCGATTTGCATGATGCGCGCGGCGATGGGGGCGTAGCGACCTTCCGAAGAGTCGTAGTGGAAGCAGTAGAGGATGAGGCGATCGAGGCTCGAGCCGACGCGCCCCTCTGACGCCTCGACCAAGCCAAGCCGGAGCGTCTTGTCCGGGTACTCCAAGCCGTAGAGGTAGCGCGCGACCTTGCCGTCGGGGGCGAGCAGCGTGATCGCGGCCGGGTGGATGTACTCCTGCCGGACCTCGTTGTACGTGTACGAAAAGCCGACGGCCTTGGCCAGCGCCTGGATGTTCGGCTCCGAGCCGGTGAGGAAGCTCCAGCCGCCCTCCGTGCCCGGGCGACCGTACTGGCTGAGGTAGCGAGCGCGGAAGCGGTGCGCGGTCTCCGTCGTCTCCTTCGGATCCAGCAGCACCGTGACCACGCGGTACTCCTTGCCGAGCGAGAACTCGAGCTGCTTCATGCCCTCGACCACCGCGTTCAGCTGCAGCGTGCACAGCATCGGGCAGGTGGTGTAGTTGAAGGTCAGGATCACCGGCACGCCGCCGTGCAGGTAATCCGCCAGCGTCACGTCCTTGCCGTCGTGATCCTTGAACGCGAGCATCTCCGGCACGCGCTCACCGAGGTGCTCGATCACGTCCACGCCCTGCAGGCGCTTCGGTGCCGGCTCGATCCGATCGGGCGCCGACACCACGTCCGCCTCGGCGGCGGAGGTGAAGGCGAGCGATGCGGCGACGAGCGCGCTCGCCCCGTGGCGGAGGAGGCTACTGACCATTCGGTGCGGGAGCAGGCGCAGCGGGAGCAGGCGTCGGCGTGACGGGAGTCGGCGCCGCGGGGGTGCCGGGCGCGCCGGGGGCCGGAGCGGGAGCCGGCTTGGGAGCCTCCTTCTTGGGAGCCTCCTTCTTGGGCTCTTCCTTCTTAGGC
>JAEYOT010000218.1 GCA_023411445.1 Pseudomonadota bacterium | reverse complement strand
CTTTGCACACGCCAGCCTCGTGACACTGATCCTTACACACGCACACGACGGGATCGCCACCCGTACACACGCCGGCCTGACACGTGTCGCTCTGAGTACACAGGCTGCCGTCCGAGCAAGTCGAGCCATCCGGCTTCGCGGGGTTGGAGCAGGTGCCGGTCTGCGGGTCGCAGCTGCCGGCCGTGTGGCATTGGTCCTGCGCCTGGCAGGTCACGGGGTTGCTGCCAGTGCACACGCCGGCCTGACACGTGTCGGTCTGAGTACACAGACTGCCGTCCGAGCAGCTCGAGCCGTTCGGCTTGGCGGGGTTGGAGCAGGCGCCGGTCGCTGGATCACAAGTGCCAGCGGTGTGGCACTGGTCGCTCGCGCTGCAGGTGACCGGGCTGCCGCCCACGCAAATGCCGCCCTGACACGTGTCGGTCTGAGTGCACAGGCTGCCGTCCGAGCAGCTCGAGCCATTCGACTTGGCGGGGTTGGAGCAGACGCCGGTCGCCGGGTCGCACGTGCCCGCCGTGTGGCACTGATCGCTGGCGCTACAGATGACGGGATTCGAGCCGGTGCACACGCCGCCCTGACAGGTGTCGGTCTGGGTGCAGGCACTGCCGTCGTTGCAGGCGCTGCCATTGGCCTTGGGCGGATCGCTGCACTTGCCGGTGGCAGGGTTACACGTCCCGGCTTCGTGGCACTGATCGCTGGCGGTGCATACGACCGGGCTCGTCCCGACGCAGGCGCCGGCCTGGCAGCTGGACGCCTGCGTGCACAAGTCGCCGTCGTCGCAGGTCGTTCCATCCTGCCTCGGACTAGCGACGCAGGCGCCCGTCGCGGCGTTGCACGTGCCCACGTTGCACGCATCCGTTAGCGAAGAACAGTCGAGCGGAACACCCGCTTGGCACTGCAGCGTCTGGGGGTTACACGTCTCGACGCCGTTGCACGGGTTGCCGTCGTTGCAGTCCTCGCTCGTCTCGCACGCGCACGCCGTGGAGTTGACGACGCAGCCGCCGAGCTGCTCCGAGCAGCTGTCGACGGTGCAGGCGATGTTGTCGTTGCACGTCACCGCTTCGCCGACGCACGCGCCGTTCGAGCACTTGTCGGCGCTGGTGCAGGTGAGCCCGTCGCTGCAGAGCGTGCCGTCCGGCTTGGGCGGATTGCTGCACACGCCCGTCGCCGGGTCGCACACGCCAGCGGTGTGACAGCTGTCGAGCGCTGTGCACACGACCTGCGCCGCCGGCGTGCACACGCCAGCGCGGCAAGCGTCGCCACTGGTGCAAGCGTTGTCGTCGTTGCAGCTCACGCCGTCCGGCTTGGCTGGGTTGGAGCACGCGCCCGTCTGTGGACTACAAACCCCGACGTCGTGACACTGGTCGGGCGCGGGGCAGCTGGCTTGTCCGCTGCCAACGCACGCACCCTCCTGGCAGCTGTCCGTCGCCGTGCAGGCGTTGCCGTCGCTACAGCTCGCGCCGTTCGGCTTGGCAGGGTTGGAGCACTGACCCGTGCTGGTGTCGCAGACGCCCGGCGCGTGGCATTGGCTGAGCGCGGTGCAGACCACGGCATCTGCGCCCGTACAGGTGCCAGCCTGACACGAGTCCGCTCGAGTGCAGGCGTTGCCGTCGTCGCAGCTCGTGCCGTCCACGACCGGCTCGGGCTCGCACGCCCCCGTCTCTGGGACGCAGCTATTCCGCAAGCACGGCTCCGAGCTCGGCTCGCACACCACCGCGGTCCCGGGCCGGCACTGCTTGAGGCCCGGATCGCAGCGCTCGACGCCGTTACAGGCGTTGCCGTCGTCGCAGTCCTCGTCCTCCGTGCAGCTGCACCCGCTGGTATCGGCGACGCAAGCGCCGCTCAGCTCGTCGCAGCTATCGGTGGAGCACGAGAGCCCGTCGTCGCACACCACGGCCTCGCCCTGACACGCCCCTCCGCTACAGCTGTCGTTGGTCGTACAGCTCGAGCCGTCGTCGCAGGCCGTGCCGTCCGGCGCGGGCACGTCGATGCAAGCGCCGGTGTCCGGATCGCACTCACCGTCCTCGTGGCAGGCGTCGGGCGCCGCACACGACTTGGGCTCGGTGCCGACGCACTCGCCGCGCTCGCACACGTCTCGCTGCGTGCAGGCGTCAGCATCGTCGCACGGGACGCCATCTTCCACCGGCTCCACCACGCACTCGTCGCTGATCGGATCGCGCACTGCCTTGAGGCAAGGCCCCAGATCGTCGCCGCACTGCTTGCTGGTTCCGGCGCAAATGCCAGAGAGGCAGGCGTCTTCACCCGTGAGCGGATCGCTATCGTCGCAGCGAACGCCGTCAGGCAGCGTGCTCAGCTCGCATTTGCCTTCCACGCAGCTGGCCACGTCGCAAATGCCCAAATCTGACGCGTCGCAGTCGTCATCCGTGCGGCACTCCACGGCTTTCTGCTTGCCGGTCCCTTCGCCGCAGCCGGAAGCGGGCAAGGCGGCCAGCAGGGCGAGCACCGCCAGCGCCTGGCGCACGTGAACGAAACGCTTCAGCCCCCAAGCAACCAACCCGTCGCGTGGCATCGCCCCGCTGACTATCACGACTCGTCAGATTTTTTGTCGGCATCCGCGCACCGACAGACGTGCTGGCGCCTCGCTCGCGCGCAAGTACGCGAAACGAGGCGCCAAGCGCGGCAGCGAAATCGAGCGTGCCGCGCTGAGTTTCCTCCTAAGGACGGGCGACAGCGCGAGGCGAGAGCCTCAGCCGCCCAGCGTCGCGAGGAGCGCTGCGAGCGACGGCGCCTGCGTGGCTTTCACCCGGAGCGACAGCGGCTCCGGCGATAGCGCACCGCGCGCGATGCTCCAGGCGCCGGCGCCATACAGCTTGTCTAGGAGCGGGCCGAGCTCCGCCGAAGCCTCGGCGAAGCTCGCGTCGTCGTTGGGAGCGTTCAGGCGATCCGGCAGGCGAAGCAGCACCTCATCGGTGGCGAAGCTGAGCTCCTGACCGAGCTCGGGGGCTGCTTCCAGCAGGGAGCAGGCCTTGAGCGCCCGCGCGAAGCCTTCGCGCAGGCGACCATCAGGGCCAGAGCCGTGGCGCTTGCGGCTGAACATCAGGCCCGGCCGCCCCTCGCCCTCGTCCAGGTAGTAGTCGTTGGCGTCACCCACCAGCACCACGCCCGGGCCGTTCTTGACGTGCGCGTAGTTGGCGACGTCGATCATCAGCTCGTCGAAGGCGTGCTCGCGGATGAAGCGATGGAACACGGGCACGAGCTGCTCGAGGTCGAACTTGGCGCTCGGCTTAGCAAAGAATTTGATCTGGAGCTTTTCCGATTTCATCTGGCTCTCTCGCGCTCACGAGGCGGGCGTTGACGCGCCGCTGCCGGTCAGGTTCCCGGTCTTGGTGTAGCAATCGTAGGCCGCGTCCACGAACAGCTGAGCTTCCTCCACCAGCTGGTGCGCGGTCTCCTTCGTCGGATTCTGAGCAGGCTCTTCGTAAGCCTTGAAGAAGTACTGCGCGAACTTGCCGTGCGCGTACGTATCCCAAAAAAGCTTGGTGTCCACGAACAAGCGCTTGAACTCGCTGACCACCTCTTCCGGCTGATCGCTGAGGTTCTCGTTCTTTTGACGAGTGAGCGCGCGAGCCGCCACCAGCATGGCGCTGAAGGCGCGCGCGGCGGCGTCCGCCGGCTTGCCCTCATCCAGGAGGATCTGAGCTTCGAACACCTCGCGCTCACTGGCGGCAAGGCCCATCTCCACCACCGAGACGACCTCGCCGGCGCACTCGCCGACGCCCTGGTCACCGATGGTGTACTCGCGAGGATCGCCCCAGTCCGAGTAGAAGCTGGGATCTTGCTCGTAGCTGGGCACGGCGTTCAGGTCGTCCACGATCTTGCGGATCGGCTTCTTGCCGACGCGATCGATGAAGGCCTTGAACGTCTCGCCCGGCTGCTTGTCCTTCAGGTAGTAGTCGGTGAGCTGCTTGACCGCCTTAGGCACGTTCTTGGAGGGGATCGCGCCGATGGCCAAACCGTAGTTGGCAGCGTTGTTCAAGAGCTCGCCGCCGACGACCAGCTGGAAGTGCGGCACGCGCCGGCCGTTGACGTTGCGGCTCACGCCCAAAAATCCCATGTCCGCCACGTGGTGCTGGCCGCAGCTGTTGAAGCAGCCGCTGCACTTGATCACCAGGCTCTTGGCCTCGGGCGCCAGCTCCTGCTCCACCACCTTCAGCTGGCGGCGTAGCTCGCCGGCCAAGCCGCGCGAAGAGCTGATGCCCAGCTTGCAGGTGTCCGTGCCCGGGCACGACGTGATGTCCGTGATGGTGTCCGCGCCGGCCTCGGCCAGGCCAGCCGCCGCGAGGTCCGCGTACAGGGCCGGCAGGTCGGCGTTCGACACCCAGCGAAACATCAAGTTTTGATCGACGGTCGTGCGCAGCGTGTCGCCCGTGTACTTGCGCATCATCGCGGCGACCGCGCGCCCCTGCTGCGGCGAGAAGTCGCCGAGCGGCAGGCTCACCTTGGCCGTCGAGTAGCCGGCTTGAGCTTGAGGCTCGACGTTCGTGGCGGCCCAGGCCTCGAAGCCCGCCGGCAGCGCGCCGGTGAGCTCGCTGGGGCCCTTGAGCGGCCTCTCGTCGGTGGCGTGCAGATCGCTCAGGAACGCCGTCCAGCGCTCGTCGTGGCGCAGCTTGCCGCGCTCTTCGAACACGAGGCGCTTGAACTCCTCCACGCCCAGCTTCTTCACCAGGAACTTGATGCGCGCCTTGGAGCGGTTCTCGCGCTCACCCAAGCGGGCGAACACGCGCGCCACCGCCTGCGACATGGGCAACAGCTCCTCCTCCGGTACGAACTCGGAGATGAGCGCCGCCGGGTAGGGCACGGAGCCGAGGCCACCGCCGACGTAAAACTCGAAGCCGCGCTTGCCGTCCTTGACCTTCGCGATGCCGCCGATGTCGTGGAAGTTCACCAGGCCGCAGGCCTCGCTCTTGCAGCCGGAGAAGGCGAGCTTCACCTTGCGGCCGAAATCCTGCGTGTCGTCGTGACCGAGCAGGAAGAAGGTGATCGCGTGCGCGTACGGCGTCACGTCGAACGTCTCGGTGTTGCACACGCCGGCGTAGGGGCACGCCGTCACGTTGCGCACGGAGTTGCCGCACGCTTCGCGCGTCGTGATGCCAGCGGCGGCCAGGCGCCGCATCAAGTCCGGCGTGTCCTGGATGTGCACGAAATGAAGCTGGATATCCTGCCGGGTGGTAACGTGGAGGATCTGGTCGGAGTACTCCTCGGCCAGCTCGCACAGCACCTCCATCTGAGCCGCGCTCAGCTTCCCGTACGGGATCTTGATGCGCATCATGCCGGGGGCGTCCCAGTACGTGTGGGGGCCCTTGGTCAGCTCGCCCTGCGGGAACTTCAGCTGCTGCGTCTTCTCGCCGTCGTGGCGTTGGCCGTTGTCATAGCGCTGGCCATAGATGCCGCGGCGCAGCCGCGTCTCGGCGAACATCTTCTCCTCGAACTTGCCCTTCTTACGCAGCTCCATCTGCGTTTCGAAGACGTCGATCTCGCGCGCCCAGTCGTCGCGCATCTGGCCGGTGAGACGTTCTTTCCAGTTCTGGCTCTGCGTGCTCTGCGTCATCGGGGGTCCGGACAATACTCCCATTTTCCGGTGCGACAACTGGGGAATGCCCTTGTTGCACCCGGCCCTGACATCCATCATCCCCGTTAAGTCATCATTATTATGGGACTTTATGGGAGCTCCCGGGCGACCATGCTAGGACGCGAGACCCGTGACGGCCTCGACTCGTTTATGCGTTACACGCGTGCCTTCATCCCGACCCTGAAGGAAGCTCCTTCCGACGCCACCGGCGCGAGCCACGCCCTGCTCCTGCGCGCAGGCTACGCGCGGCGCGTGGGCGCCGGCATCTACTCGTACCTGCCGCTCGGGCTGCGCGTGCTGCGACGTATCGAGCGCGTCGTGCGGGAGGAGCTGGAGCGGACCGGAGCGCTCGAGCTGCTGCTGCCAGCATTGCTGCCCGCGGAGCTACTCCGTGAAGGGGGGCGCTGGGATGCCGAGGACGAGGAGCTCTTGCGCGTGCGCGATCGCAAGGGCACCGAGCTGTACCTCGCCTCGACGCACGAGGAGGTCATCGCGGAGCTGGCGCGCCGTGAGCTCAGGAGCTATCGCGAGCTGCCCGCGCGCTTCTACCAAGTCCAGACCAAGCACCGCGACGAGCCCCGCCCGCGCGGGGGGCTCTTGCGCAGCCGAGAGTTCGTCGTGGCGGATGCCTACTCGCTCGACGCTGACGAGGAAGCTGCCCGGCTCAGCTACGCCACCCTGCGCGCTGTCTGCGAGCGCATCTGTGCTCGGCTCGGCTTGCAATACCGCTGGGTGCTGGCGGAAGGCGGCGAGCGCAGCGAAGAGCTTCAAGTCCTGGGCTCCTTCGGAGAGGACGAGCTGGCCGCCTGCCTGCAGTGCAGCTACGCCGCCAACGTGGACGTAGCGACCAGCCCGCCCTACCCCCGACGCGGGCCCTCACTGACGGAGCTCGCGCCGCGCGAGCTCGTGCACACGCCAGGCCACGGCAGCGTGGCGGACGTCGCCGGGTTCCTGAAGCTGCCGCTGACCAGCTTCTTGAAGAGCTTGGTCTACGTGGTAGGCGGCGAGACCGTGCTCGCCGTCGTGCGTGGCGATCACGAGGTGAACGAGGCCAAGCTGGCGCGCGCGCTGGGCGGCGCGAAGCTGCGCTTGGCTAGCGCGCAAGAAGTCGAGCAGGCGACAGGAGCCGCTGTCGGCTTCGCGGGACCGGTAGGCTTCCGCGGTCGCGTGCTGGTGGACCGCGACGCGGCCAGCGTCGCCGACGGCTGTACCGGTGCCAACTGCACCGACCACCACCTCTTGCACGTCGCCTACGGCCGTGACTTCACCGGCGAGGTGGTCGACATCCGCAGCGTGGTGGACGGCGACTTGTGCCCCGAGTGCGGCGCGTCGCTCTCGCTCTACCGCGGGCTCGAGGTGGGCCAGCTCCGCCTGCTCGGCGCCACGAACGCCACGTTCTCGGACGCACAGGGGACGCCTCGGCCGCTGGTGATGGGCTCGTACGCCCTCGGGCTGTCGCGGCTGCTGGCGGCGCTCGTCGAGCAGCACCACGACCAGCACGGCCTGCGCTTCCCGGCCGTGATCGCGCCGTTTCAAGCTCACCTGGTCCAGCTGGGGGCAGAGCCGGAGGTGCTGACGGCCGTGGCTCGGCTGGAGCGCGAGCTGGAAGCAGCGGGCATCGAGCTCTTGATCGACGACCGCGACGAGCGGCCTGGCGTGAAGCTCAAGGACGCGGACTTGCTCGGCATCCCGCTCCGGCTCACGCTGGGCAAGAAGTCGCTGGCGGCCGGTGGTGTGGAGCTCAAGCTTCGCAGCCAGCCGGAGCAAAGCAAGCTGGTCGCGCTGGAGCGCGTCACCCCAGAAGTTTCGGAGCTGGTGCAGCAGGCGCTTCACGCGTCCGCTGCCGGCGAGGCAGCATGAGCCAACGTAAAGACCAATCGACGACCTCAACGGACGCAGTGCACGCGGGCATCGAGCGCGCGCGCGCGCATCACACCCTCACGCCGTCGATCGCGCAGACCGCGACCTATACGTTCGAGAACACGGCGACCCTCGAGCGCTACATGCGCGGGGAGGATCCGGACCCGGAGCGCGAGGAGTACGGCCGCTACGGCAACCCCACGGTGCGGGAGCTGGAGCGACGCGTGGCCGCCCTGGAGGGCGCGGAGGACGCCGTGGCGTTCTCGTCCGGGATGGCCGCCACCTCGACGACGCTCTTGGCGCTGCTCAAGGCCGGCGACCACGTCGTGCTCTTCCGCGACTGCTACCGCCGCACGCGCCAGCTCGTGACGCAGACGCTGCTGCGCTTCGGCGTGGAGCACAGCGTGGTGGAGCCGGGTGACCTGGAAGGGATGCAAGCAGCGTTGCGCCCCACGACTCGCCTCGTGGTCACCGAGTCACCGACCAACCCGCTCAATTTCTGTGTGGATTTGGAGCGGCTGGCCACCCTGGTCAAGGCCAAGGGCCGCATCCGCACGCTGGTCGATTCGACCTTCGCCACGCCGGTCAACTCCAAGCCACTCGCGCTCGGCATCGACTTGGTGCTCCACAGCGCCACGAAGTATCTCTCGGGTCACAACGACGTGCTGGGCGGCGTGGTCGCGGGGCCAGCGCACATCATCTCGCTCTTGCGCGACACGCGCGGGGTCGTCGGCTCGGTGTTGGATCCGCACGCCGCCTTCTTGATCATGCGCGGCTTGAAGACGCTGGCGCTGCGAGTGGCGCGGCAGAACGCAAGCGCGCTGGCGCTCGCCAAGGCGCTCGCGCAGCATCCCAAGGTCGAGCGGGTCTTCTACCCCTGGCTCGAAAGCCACCCCTCCTTCCCCGTCGCTTCCACGCAAATGCAGGGCGGCGGCGCGGTCGTCAGCTTCATCGTCAAGGGCGGGCGCGCGGCTGCGTCGCGCGTGGTGGACGCCGCGCGCATCCCTCAAATCGCCGCGTCGCTCGGTGGTGTGGAGAGCTTGATCGAGCAGCCCGCGATCATGAGCTTCTTCGAGCTGTCGGACGAAGAGCTATACAAGATCGGCATCGACCCCGCGCTGATTCGCTTCTCCGTCGGTATCGAGGATACCGAGGATTTGGTGGCAGACGTGCTGGCGGCGCTCGATCACGCGTGAACGAAGCACGCTCCGCCGTGACGTGACGCTGTTAAGCAAACCGCAACGTTTTCATCCACTTTGTACGATGTGGATGAGCTGTGGGTAGGCAATGACGCGTAGCGTTCCCATATAGCGCTCGCCGCCGGCCAGTGGTCGGTGTTAGCGTGTCGCTCGGGTAACGAAGGGGACACACGAGCGTGACGCATCGACTCAGAAGTTGGTTCCTGCGAGGTGTGCTGGAGGCGCTCGAGCGCCAGTACGGCGGCCCTGCGCTCGCGCTCCTGACCGAGAAGGTGCCGCGCCGCCTGCTTCCCCACGCCTCGCTGGATCGGCTGCGCGCCAGCGCCGCGCTGGACACCATCCTGCTGGATGACGGAGAAGAGCTGCTCTTGTTCATCGATACCCTGTTGGGTGATGGCAGCGGCCGCGTGCTCGAAGGCGTCGGCTTGGAGCTGGCCGGCCGCGCGCTGGGCCAGGGCAGCGTCGCCAAGCTGGGCGATCTCCATGGTACCGTCGCTCGCTTGCAGGCTTTCCTGGACCACCCGTTCGTGGATACCCCCACGCACTTCGAGCTGAAGCGCACGGAGCTCGGCTTCGCGCTGACCGTAGG
>JAEYOT010000209.1 GCA_023411445.1 Pseudomonadota bacterium | reverse complement strand
CCGTGAAGGCGACCAACGGGGCGGCAGCAGCGCCAAAAGCGAGCGCCAAGAGCGTCCCCCCGCCGCCGAGCGCTCCCCAGCTGGAACGCGTCGAGATCTTCGAGCTGCTCACGTTCATCGTGCGCGGCAGCGGCGTCGGCGATCTCTCGACCGACCAGCACCGCCGCCGCTTCGTGGAGCGCCACCTGCTCCACCGCGTACCGGGCAATAGCCTGACCAACGTCGAGCGCATCGAGGTAACGCCGTGGACTGCCAAGGGCACGATGGTGGTGCGCGTCTGGTGCCGCGCGTAGCGCTCAGTAGGCGTCGGTCGACGGCGGCGGTGGCGGGATCGACGGCGGCGGCAGCGGCGACGCGATCGCGTCACGCACGGCCACGATGAGCTCGTCGCGCCGCGCGTCGCCGTACGGCGCGGGGTCGACCGGCTCGTGCACCACCACGCGGACGGAGCAGCCATCGGTGATGCGCGCGCCCTTGGCGGGCAGCACCTTGCGCGTACCGATCACCGTGATCGGCAGGATGCGGCAGCCGCTCTGAAGGGCCAGATGAAAGCCACCCTTGCGGAAGGGCCCGAGCTCCCCCGTGCGGCTGCGCGTGCCCTCCGGCGCGATCCAGATCGAGGTGCCAGCCTTGAGCACCTGCGTGGAGGCGAGCAGCGCTTGCCGAGAGCGCTCGCGGTTGTCCCGGTCGAGCGAGATGAAGCCGGCGCGCGACATGGCGCGGCCCCAAATCGGCACCCGGAACAGCTCCTTCTTCGCCACCATACGGACGCGACGCTGCAGCGCCTGATAGATGACGGGCACGTCGTACAGCGACTGGTGGTTGGACATGAGCACGAAGCTCTCGTCCGGCGCGGCGTGCTCGAGCCCTTCCACCTGTAGGTCGATGCGCGCGCGGCGCACGATGGCACCCGACCACTCGGCGAGCCTGCGATCACACGTCTCGGGCGTGAGGGTGCCGAGCACTCCCTCCCAGATGGTCGGCGCGCTGATGCGGAGCGTCTGCCAGACGGCGTGAGCGATGTGCGACGCGGTCACCGGGCCTATTGTGCCCGAGGCGCGACCGCTTTGCTCTTGGGTTGTTGCGACGAGCCGGAAGCCGGCGCGACCTCACTCGGGATGTGATTGTGCGAGAACAGCTTGCGCCGCTCCACTGCCTGGCGCGGCTGCCCCGGTGCCGGCAGCGTCTCGCTGACGAAATAGGCCTCGAAGGAGGCGAGCTCGTCCTCGGGCCTGCCCGTCAGCTTGTGATGCCGCATCAAGAAATCGCGGACCCCGCCCCAGTAGCCGCGGAAGCGGTCTTCGACGATGCGCGTGTGAAAATAGCCCCAGATCAGGTTCTGGCGCGGGTGCCCGGCGGGCTGAACCTCGAACACCGGTTCTCGACCAGTAAGCGGGTCCAAGCGGCGACCGTCCTTCGTTCTTCCGTCGATCACGAGCCTGCCGTCAGCGAGCGGCGGCGCCGGGGCAAACATGCTCCAGCCCTGGAAGATGCGCGGGTAGCCGATGATGGCGGCGAAAGCCGCTGGCCGACGGTGCGGCTTGAGGCTCTGGGGCACGACAGCGTTCTCGAGTAGGAGCTGCGTCGCGCAGGCCACGATCAGCAACGCGACAGCGCTCTCACGCAGGCCGTGCCCGAGGCGCTGCAGCGCCTCGCGCGCGGCGCTCGGTGTCTCCGCGCGCTCGTCATCCTGTTCCGGCAGGTGCGACACGCCGAGATCAGCGTCCAGCCCCTCCGGATCGCGCGCCAGCTGCGCGAAGCGGCGCTCGAGCCGTCGCCGCAGCAGTGGGGTCAGCAAACGCAGGGCGAGCTTGCCGGCCACCAGTGAGCCAGCGATAGCGAGCAAGCCGGCATAGCCGGCCTCGGTCTTCTCGCCGCTGACGCTCACCGCCAAGGACTTGTGCGCCTTCTTCGGCGACCTGTCGTCCAGCGCTCGGAACGTGACGAGGCCCAGGGCGTCGAGGCGCTTGACCAGCCGACACCGCGCGAGCGAAGCGCCGCTCCGCGGCGCGAAGTGAACCACGACGGGCGTGCGCCGCGCCGTGACGTGCCGCCTAGCCCAGCTCCAGGCCTGCGGCGGGATGAACGCGAGGAAGCCCAGCGTCATCGCCCACGAGAAGGAGCCCAGCTGCAGCACGCAGTCGATCGAGCCGTGCAGCAGCACGGCCAAACCGAGCGCCAGTAAGCGCGCCTGCCGCGAGCGCCACGGCGATAGTAGCAGCAGCGGCAGCGCGGCCTCGATCGCCAGCGTGCCGTAGGTGAGCGCCTGGATGGCGCCCAGCGGCAGCACGCCGCGCAGCCAGGCGCCGAACCAGGTGACCAGCCGATCTTGCTGCAAGAAGTAGTGCACGGCCGTGCCGTCACGCCAGGGCGCGCCGTCCTTCTGCACGAAGTTGAAGGCGTAAATGACGACCCACTGCAGGAGCAGACCCGTCACGGCCAGCGAGACGACGGGGCGGAGCGCGCGCGGCGGATCCAGCCGCTCGTTGAGCGCGGCCTCGCTCGTCTCCTTACGCGCCGAGAGCGACGCGCGCACGCTATCCACGCTGAAGCGCTGGCCGAGGGGTAACCACACCGTCCAGGCGAGCACGATGTTGAGCACGACCGAGCCGCCGTTCTCGATCAAGATGTTGCGGCTGTTCAGGCTGGTGGTGAGCACGAGCGCCAAGATCTGCATGAGCTTGGTGCGCCAACCGACGATCAGCGCCGCGCACACGAGCAGGTGCAGCCCCATCAAGAGCCGCACCTCGTTCGTGGAGCTGAACGGGAAGTAGACCGAGAACAGGTGCTCGCTCATCGGCCGGAACAGCGCGAAATGATTGCTGAGCCAGCCTTCGTTCGACAGGTGTGAGCTCACCTCCGGCAGCTTCAGCGCCACGTCCACGAGCAGGACGACGCCGAGCGCGATACGGAGCAGCCCCAGCGAGCGAGGGTCCGCCGAGCCGTACAGGCCAACCAGCCGCGGCCACAGCCCGGACACGGCGGCAGCCGTCACCGGTTGCGCGGGCGGAACCAGCTCGTAGCGCTGTTTCATCGCCGCCCTCCCGGCTTGAGCCAACTTTTCGCCCCGGAGTCCGTGACCACGCCGTGGCTCACCAGCTTCTCCGGCGAGAGCGGCACGCCCCGCGCCTGCCCCGGCTTCGGCGATCGATCGGAGATCCACCAGACGTCGAAGGCCACGAGCTTGTCGTGCGGGCGCCGGGAGAAGACATGCTGATTGATCAGGTACTGGCGCAGAAACTGGCGACGTCCCTGGTTGTGCGGCCAGCGAATGTGGTTGCTGTAGTCGCACCAGAGCTGGTCGTGCCCCCAGCCGCGTGGCGACTCGGGGTCGAACACCGGCTCTTCACCCGTGAACGGATCCCACTTGCGGCCGTCGACGGTGCGCCCATCCACCACCAGCCGCCCGTCCTCGTACGGCGGCTCGGGGGCGAACATGCCCCAGCCTTCGAGCATGCGCGTGTAGCCGATCACTTGCGTCATCCACTCCGGACGCTTCATCTGGAAGTGGCGCGAGATGTAGGGGTTGCTCTTCACGACCTCGGTGGCGAGCACCACCATCAACATGAGCGCCAGCGTCTCGCGCGTGACGCTGCGCAGCGAGCGCAGCTCGTCACCAACCCGGCCCAGGAAGGGCT
>JAEYOT010000206.1 GCA_023411445.1 Pseudomonadota bacterium | reverse complement strand
GTGGTAGCCGGCGCGGGCGGCGTTCCCTGATGGCAACGCTGGCGGAGCTCACAGCGCTCAGCCAGCAAGCGCTGCTGCTGTCCGTAGCCGTAGCGCTGCCAGTGGTGGGCGCAGCTGCGCTGGTTGGCTTGCTGGTCTCGGTGCTGCAAGCCGCGACGCAAGTTCAGGACTTCACGATCGGGCATTTGCCGCGCCTCTTGGCCGTAGTGGCCGTGCTGGTCGCCACAGGTCCGTGGATCGGCGGACAGATCGCGGAGTTCGCGGTGCGCGCCTTCAGCGGCGAGTGAGCGTGGCCGCGCGCACGCCCCCCTGTCCGCGGCGCTTCCCCAGCGATCTGGGCGGAGCAACCCAGGGCGAGGCGCTGCAGGTGGCCGGGCGGATCTTCAACGTGGACGGCGAGCAGCTGGTGCTCGCGGACGCCTTCGCCCGCCTCGTGGTGGAGCTCCCTGGCAGCGCCGCGGAGCCCGGCGATCTCGTCGTGGTCGAGGGCACGCTCCAGGGCAAGCGCTTGACCCAGGCCCGGCTACTGACGCGCCAGCCTTGCCCCACACCAGCCGCGACGGGCGAGTTCTTCCGCTCCGTGTTCGCGGGCCACGCCGAGAAGTTGCGCGACACGGCGCGTGCTGCCGCTGTCACCCGAACGTTCTTCGAGCAGCGCGGCTTCCTCGAAGTGAAAACACCGCTGCGCGTCGCCGCGCCGGGCGTGGATTTTCACGTGGACGCGATCGAGGCCAGCGGCCAATTCCTGATCACGTCGCCGGAGCTCGCACACAAGCGGCTGCTGGTCGGCGGCGTGCCACGCCTGTTCGAGCTGGCTCGCGTGGCGCGCGCCGACGAGCAGGGCCCGCTGCACGCCCCGGAGTTCACCATGCTGGAGTGGTACCGCGCCTTCGCGGACCTGGAAGACGTGCTGCGCGACACGGAGGAGCTGGTGCGCTCCGTAGTACGCGAGCTGGCCGGTGAAGACACGGTGTTCGTGCTCGGTAACCGTCAGGTCAGCGTGGCCGAGCCGTTCGACCGCATCACGGTGCGTGAAGCCTTCCAGCGCTACGCGGATGTCGAGGACGCCGTGGACCTCGCGGCGCGCGACGAGAGCCGCTACTTCGAGCTGCTGGTGAGCCGCGTGGAGCCGGCCCTCGCCCAGCTGCCTCGCCCCGTCTTTTTGACGCGCTACCCGCTGTCACAAGCCGCCTTGTCGCGACCGCACGCGGACGACCCCAGCGTCGCGGAGCGCGCCGAGCTCTATTTTGGCGGCGTGGAGCTGTGCAACGCTTACGGTGAGCTCACCGATCCGGTCGAGCAGCGCCGCCGCTTCGAAGACGAAGCGCGTCGCCGGGCCGAGCAAGGTCGCATCGTGTACCCGCTGGACGAGGACTTCCTGGCCGCGCTGCACGAAGGCATGCCGCCCTCCGCCGGCAACGCGCTGGGCTTCGACCGGCTGGTGATGGTGGCCACCAACCGCTCCGAGATCTAGCCGCAGCGGCGAGCCGCCGTGCTCAGTCTTGCCCGATCACCGGCGGCGTCGAGCCGGTCGCGCTCGTGAAGAAGAGCAACATGTCGTCGTTCGCAGCCGGGACGTCGAAGACCACGAAATGGCCGTCGGTGTCGGCCGCGTACTGGCGCATCCCGAGCGTGAAGGCGTTACCGGTCGCGGCGTAGCCGAGCGGGATGGGGTTGAGCGAGCTGACGCCGTCGAAGTAGCCGACGTAAGGCTCGCTGACGCTCGCGTGCGGCTCCACTTGCTTGAGGCGCGCCGCGAGCGCGAACGTCGCCAGCGTGTCTGGCGGGCTGTAGGAATCGCTCACGCCGAAGGTTTGAAACAGGTGCTTGCCGCTGTGGCTCGGCAGGGGCGAGCCGATCGCTTCGGCGAAGCTCAGCGGATCGGCCGGGTCGATCCACTGCTGGAGCAGCGAGAGCACGGGGTGGAACGCCGTGATGCTGGCCCCCAGCTTCGGGTGCGCCATCAGCGGCTCTTGGAGCACCAGCGGCAGACCCCGAGCGATGTTCTCCGGCTTGGTCTTGGTGCGCAGCGCGTCACGCAAGCTGGCGCCGTTGCCGCTGAGCACGGCCGCCTTGTAGGCGTCGCCAAACGGCAACATCAAGCTGCCTTCGGTCGCGCCCTGTGAGTGACCGAAGAAGAAGAGCCGGCTGGGATCGAGCTTGATCGCCTCGCCGTGCGTGGTGCTTTCGTCCACGTCCAGCGCTTGAGCGAAGCGCGCGACGCTGAGCTGGTCAGCGGCGCCCTGCAGCGGATTGCCGCGCGTAGCGGCCGGGTTGAAGAAGTTGAAAAAGAGCTTGTTCGGCGACTCACTGGAGTCCCCGCGGCGCGGACCGTGCTGCACCTGATCGATCCCGATCACCGCGAAGGCTGGCGTGGCCGCTGCGAGCACGCCTGCCACTTCGTCCCGTACGTGGCTGCGGAAGGAGCCACCCGTGCCGTGCGCGAACACGACCGTGGGCCAGCCGGCGGCGGGTGGCGGCCCTTCCGGCACCGTGAGCGACAGGCACACTTCCTCGCTACCCGGCTCCTGCAGATCGACGTGGCCACCTTCGCGCAGGTAAGGCGCCTCACCTTGCTGAAAGACCGGAATCGTCAATAGCGCGTGGTACTCGTCATAGCCGTCCACGTCCTCGCCGCACGCGCGGTCACCCTCGGCGTCCGGGCACGGTGACGGCTCACCAGAGCCGCACTTCACCCACTCCGTGGCGGTCGGCGCCGGGGCGTCGGCCACGGCCTCGGCCAGGTCCCTCATCGGCTTCTGGATCTCACCGACCGTGAACACGCTGGCCGTGAGCACGTCCTCCGCCAAAATGCCCTCAGCCTCGAGGTACGCACGGAGCGGAGCGAAGGTGGCGTGCGCGGCCTTGAGCACGGCGTTGGTCGGCGTGGCGTCCGCCATCACAGCGTCCATGTTCGCCGAGCGCCCAACCGGAGCGCAGATCTCGGTGTCGTCGGCGCCGTCCGACGTGCAACCCTGTCCGCGCTCGAGCAGCGTCTTGCCCTCGGCTTCTCGCAGGATGAAGACCGCGTAGGTGTGACCGGGCTCCAGCGGACGACCGGTGGGCGGCTGGACCGCGACGAAGTTGTCGCACACGTAGTTAGTGCGAGCGTCCGTGTAGAAGCGTTGCCACCCGACGCTGCGCGCGCTCTCCGGCTCCGTCACGTCGATGAACTGCACCGCTTCCGTCGGGAACGTCTCGAACAGGAAGGGGCCGGAGAAGCGGAAAATCACCGTTGGGTAAGCGCCCCAAGCGCTGTCGTTGTCCGTGATCGCGTCCACGTAGAGCTGCACCGGATCCAGCCCCAGCAAGCCGACGCCGGGCGTCGGGAAGCCGCTCAAATCAAGCTTTCCTGACCGGCTGCGGCGCACGTCCGTCGGGAAAGGCAGCCGGAAGAAGTCGCCCTCCTCTGCGTCCGGCGCGCCCGGCACCTCGAAGTAAGCCTTCACCCCGCTCCGCACCGGCTCGTCGCAGGCCACGCCCTCCCAGGGGGTGCCGAACACCGGGTTGCCAGTCGGTGACACCGAGCACTTGCCCGCGATGCACGACAGCCCGCCGAAGCAAGCCTTGTTCTGCTCGCAGTCTGCGTTCACGTCGCCGCTGCCCTCCGGCACGCACGCTAGGCCCAGCCCGTCGAGGTCACAGCGCAGCCCAGCGGCGCAGTCGCCGTCACCCGTACAGCCCTCACCTTCTCCAGCGTCGCCGTCGGGTTGGCAGGCACCCTCCACACACTGACCCGCCTGGCACTCCGCGCTCAGCACGCAAGACTCACCGCTCGCTCTGTCGCCAGCGGGCTCGCAAACGTCATCGGCGTTGCAGATCAAGCCATCACGACACGGAGCGGACTTGGCACACGCCTCGCCAACACCTTGGCCGGGCGGGATGGGGTTGCCGCCGCTGCCTCCTTCATTGCCGCGGTTGCCGGTGCCGTCACCCCCCAGGCCTTGGCTGCCGCCGGTCGGGATATCACGCACGACGCTCCCATCTGAGCAGGCCGCCGACAACGACAAGCAGCACACCCCGCCCACCACGGCGGAAAGGAAGGCACGACCCATGGCTACACCTCGCGCAAGCAGAGAAGGCTGGGCGCCAGAATGGACGCCACCTTCAGGCTATCACGACTTCTAGCCGCTCATCGACAGCCTTCCCAGGCCCGCTCCGCGGGGGGATTTTCAGTCGTAATGAATGATGGAAACGCAGGGCGTGGGCAGGAGCCGTTCCCTACCGCCGAGCGACGCTAGCTCGATGACGAAGGCGTAGGCGAGCACGAAGGCGCCCTGGCGATGCACCAGCTCACCCGCGGCCGCGGCGGTGCCGCCGGTCGCCAGCAGGTCATCCACCACCAGGACGCTAGCGCCCTCACGCAGCGAATCCCGGTGCATCTCCAGCTCGTTCTCGCCGTACTCCAAGGAGTAGCTGACCTTGTCCGTGCGGAAGGGTAGCTTGCCCGGGCGCCGCACGGGCACGAAGCTCGCGTTCAGGCGCGCCGCCAGCGCGCCGCCGAAGATGAACCCGCGCGACTCCACCCCCACCACGGCGTCCACCTTCTCGCCGACGAAGTGGTGAGCGATCGCGTCCAGCACGATGTGAAAGCCCTTGGGATCCGCCAAGAGCGGCGTGATGTCGCGGAACAGCACGCCTGGCTGCGGGAAATCCGGTAGCTCACGGATGAGCGCCTTGACGTAGCCCAGCGAGTCGAACGGGCTCAGGTGGCGCAGGGGCTCTGCGCGGTCGCTCTTCAGCGCCGTCGGCTTTTTGGGATCTACCCCGCGCGGCGTGGGCAGCAAGCGGCCCGGTACGGGCTTGGAGGCCTTGGCGAACGAGCCTTTACGAGACGCCATCGGCTCCGCGTTCTATCACGACTGGGCATCGGCCAGCGCCGTCACCACCGCTTCTGCGTGTTTGGCCGCGCCCTGCGCCCACAAATCCAGCACGAGCGGCGTCAGGCCGATCACCCCGGCGTCGTACGCTTCCGTGTCCGAGCCGGCGACGGGGCGGTGCTCGATGCCGGGCCCGCCCAGCCACAAGTATTCGCGGCCGCGCGGATCCTTACGAAACTCCACCTCGTCCGTATAGAAGCGCCCACCCAGGCGCGTGGCGCGGCACGGCAGGTTCTCCCCGCGAGGGATGTTCACATTGAGCAGCAGCGGGCCCGTGGGCTGCGCCGCCCACAGCGCGAGCACGATGCGCGCCGCCTGCTCGGCTGCCACCACGCGGTCAGCGTCGGCGTCGGCCGAGAGCGCCAGCGCCGGCACGCCGCGCAGGGCTCCTTCGCGCGCCGCGGCGACGGTACCGCTATAAAAGACGTCGTCCCCCAAGTTGGCGCCGTGATTGAGCCCGGAGCAAACGAGGTCCGGCCGGCGTGGCAAGATCCGCTCACCGGCGAAGAACGCCGTGTAGACGCAGTCCGCGGGCGTACCGTCGATGGAGAAGATATCCGCGGCGTGCTGCGTGAGCCGTAGCGGTCGGTGCAAGCTGAGCGAGTGGCTGGAGGCGCTCTGCTCGCCGTCCGGCGCGCACACGATCACGTCCGCGTGAGGCAACAGCGCGGCGCGCAGGACGTTCAGGCCCTGCGCGCGGAATCCGTCGTCGTTGGCGAGCAGGATGAGCGGGCGACGGCCCAGGGGGAGCTGTCGACCCCTCGTCATGTCAGGAACCGGCTAGCAGCGAGTCTAGCTCGCCGGACTCGTTCAGGCTGCTCACGATGTCGCAGCCGCCGATCAGCTTTCCGCCCACGTACAGCTGCGGGAACGTCGGCCAGTTGGAAAACTCCTTCAGGCCCTGGCGCAGCTCTGCGTCGGCCAGGATGTTCACGTCTTTGAACTCCGTCCCCTTCTGCTTGAGGATCTGCACCACCTGGGCGGAGAAGCCGCACTGCGGGAAATGCTTCGAACCCTTCATGAACAGCACGACCCGGCTCTGACCGATGGTCCCCTCGATGCGCTGCTTCAATGCGTCGTCCATGTGACTTTAGCCTCCAGACACCCTCGCCCACGCTGCGGGCGAGTACGTTTTTAGCGCAAGAGCGTGGATGGGCCCATGCATTGCGTCACCGAGCGCGCGATACACGAGCTGATGCTGCTCAATCAGCGTTTTCCCCTCGAAGGCTTGCGACACAATCCGAGCCTGGAAATGATCTTCGGTGCCCGTCAAGTGGACGAGCTCGATATCGGCATCGGGCAGGGCCGCAAGCAACAACCTTCGAACGCTTTCAGGAGCCATACAAGCCTTGCGCGAGGCTATCTGACCCATGGCGGCCGGCCTGTCAACGCCTTCGGGTGATGGCAGCTCAATCCTTCGGCGGTAGCGGCCCCTGAAGCCTGATCTCGCGCAGCCCTTCCTTGAAGCGAACCTGCGCCTCGCCCAAGCTGAGCCGTACCTCGATCAGCTTCTTGGTGAGTTGGTCCAGCCGGGTGGTCACCTCGTTCAGGCGCTTGGTGAGCTTGACGCGCAGATCGGCGGCCTGCGTGTTCTTCTCGATCGCGTCGAGGCTGAGGCGAGTCTCGCGTGAGGACTTCTCCAGCTCACGCTGCTCGGTCTCCAGCGCCAGCTCCTGATCGCTCGCCTTCTTGAGCGTCTCTCGCAACGTCCAGGCCTCGCTCAGCTTCTGCGCCACGCCGCGATCGGCGCGCGGGTCGGCCAGGTAAGCCTTCACGGCCTCGTCCGCCAACGGGTGCAGCCAATCCAGCCCCTGCTGCACGGCCTGCCGCTCATCGACGACCAGCTCCGCGCGGCCGCGCGCCTTGAGCGGGATCGGTACCAGCGCCGTGGCGCTCGCCAGGTCGTCCTCCGTGCCAGCCGGTGGCTTGTAGAGCCGCGCCCCGGACAAGCGGTGGTGGCGCACGATGAGCTTGCTGGCCTCGTCGCTGCCGCTCGCTACCTTGTAGGTCGTCTTGGTCACGCTGTCGCGCTCCACGTAGAGCGCACCCGCCTCGATGCGGAACAGGCGCGCGCCCTGCTCCGTGGTCTGGCGCTCGCTCGTGACCGCGATGCTGCGATCGAGCGCGAACGGCACCGTGGCTTTGCCCTTGGGGGGCAGCGGCTCCAGCATGCCCTGTCCCAAGAACTGACCGTGACCGAACACGGCGATGGGGCCGCGCTCGAGCAAGCCCGAGGTGGCATTCTCGAAGCGCACGACCCGGAACGGGTGCGCGCTGGAGTCCGGCACGCCGCCGTCCGGTGAGAACAAGAACACGCTCTCGCCCGGCACGCGCTGGCTCACGAGCAGCACCATCGTCGCGCTCTCGTCCGGCACCGTGACCTCGCCCGGGATGGTGTAGCG
>JAEYOT010000804.1 GCA_023411445.1 Pseudomonadota bacterium | reverse complement strand
CTGCCGAGACGAAGGTGGCAGAAGAGGTCGCAGAAAAGGGAGCCGAGTCTGCCTGCGACACGCGCGCGGCTCAGCGGGCGGCGGCGCAGGCCGATGGCAAGACGGGGGGCACCTTCCGCTCCATCGGCGAGAGCGCGAGCGCCAACCTCGGTCCCACCGCGGGCCGGCTGCTGGGCGACGCCCAGGTCGCGCGGGACCGGGCCGACGCGCGGGAGGCGGCTTCTGAGCTCCGGCAGGCGGAGTGGGAGCTGGAGGACCGCAAGCAGGCCCTCAGCGCGTCCCTGGCCGACCAGGACCAGGCCGTGCGCTGGCTTTCGGACCTGGTCGAGCGGGACGCCGCCTCCACCAGCGCCGTGCTATCCCAGTTGGCCTGAGGCCCGATGCCGCGGAAATGCCGGAAATCCGGGCCGATCGGACGGGTTTCCGGCCGCCCTACGCTTGTTCAGTAATTTTTCGCGGTTTTTTGCGTGGCGTGTCCTTGCGAGGCGGAGGGGCATGGACTAGGTTCCGCCGCCCACACTCCCATGGCCTACGCAGTCATCCGCAGCGGCGGAAAGCAGTACCGAGTTGCCGAGGGCGACACCGTTCAGGTGGAGCTTCTCGCCGGCAACCCCGGTGACAAAGTGAAGTTCGACGACGTGCTGATGATCGGCGGGGATTCGCCGAAGTTCGGCGCGCCCACGGTTGCCGGTGCTGCGGTCGAAGGCGAGATCGTGCAGCAGGGCCGCGGCCCCAAGCTCATCGTCTTCAAGTTCCGCAAGCGCAAGCGCTCGCGTCGCAAGGCCGGCCACCGCCAGAGCTTCACGGCGGTGAAGATCACGGGAGTGAAGGGATAAAGCCATGGCTCACAAAAAAGGCGGCGGCTCTACGCGTAACGGTCGTGGCAGCAACGCGCAGTATCGCGGCGTGAAGGTGTACGGCGGTGAGACCGTGCGCGCCGGCGGCATCCTGGTGCGCCAGGTCGGTCAGACCTTGAACCCCGGCCGCAACGTCGGCCTCGGCAAGGACTACACGCTGTTCGCGCTGATCGACGGCGTGGTCGCGTACGAGCACGAGAGCAAGACCAAGAAGCGCGTGTCCGTTTACCCGGTCACGCCGGCGAGCTCGGCGAGCTGACGGCCAAGCTGTTCGTCACTGACATCGATGGCACGCTGGTAGGGGCGGGTGGTGAGATCCACCCGCGTGATTACGCGGCCATCAAGGAGCTCTTGCGCAAGCAGGTGCCGGTGGCGCTGTGCACCGGGCGCATGTTCTCGGGCACGCGCGAGGTCGCGGCGGGCCTGAAGCTGCTGGGCCCCGTCGCGTGCATCGACGGCAGCCACATCTTCGACCTGCACACGCGCGGTGAGCTGAGCTGCACGGCCATCTCGGCTGAAGCCGCGCACTACGTGCGCGAGGCGCTGAGCATGTACCGCCCGGCGGCCTTCGTGTTCTCGGGCGATCGCGTCATCCACGACGCGCGCGGCGATCGCTACCTGAGCTACCTGAGCACGTGGTCGGACGTGCGGCACCGGGTGGTGGACGTGCACGTGCCTGCGGCGTGGGAGAGCGAGCGCAACGTCGCCGCGCTGGTGCTGATGGGCGACGAAGAGACGATCCTGGGCATGGATCGCGCGCTGGACGGCGTGCCCGGCCTGCAGGATATCGTGTTCGAGGTGCGGCGCCCTGATCTGTCCGGCACGTGGGGCATGGTGGTGCGCGCCTCCGGAGTGGACAAGGGCACGGCCGTGGCGTGGCTGGCGCAGCACTACGGCGTGCACATGAGCGACGTCGTGACCGTGGGTGACTGGTTGAACGACGTGCCGATGCTGAAATGCGCCGGTCAGAGCTTCGCGATGGCGCAGGCACCAGCAGAGGTGAAAGCCGCCGCCAAACAGGTGCTGCGCGCGGACATCTGGACGGGCGGCGGCGTGGCCGAAGCCGCCGAGCAGGCCGGCTTGATATAGTCCGAGCGATGAGCTCGCCGCGTATCGCCGTGTTGCCGCCCGAGCTGGCGAGCCAAATCGCGGCCGGCGAGGTGGTGGAGCGACCGTCCAGCGCCGTCAAGGAGCTGATCGAGAACGCGCTGGACGCGGGCGCCTCGCGCATCGACGTCGAGATCGAGGGCGGCGGTATCACGCGCCTCACCGTGAGCGACGACGGGCACGGCATGACCGAGGCCGAAGCGCGCCTGTCCGTGGAGCGCCACGCCACCAGCAAGATCCGCGCGTTCGCAGACCTGACGCGCGTCGCTACCTTCGGCTTTCGCGGCGAGGCGCTGCCCACCATCGCGTCGGTCAGCCGCTTCACGCTGCGGACCCGCACGGCCGACAGCGACGTGGGCACGCTGGTGACGATCGAGGGCGGCTCCGCGCCCCGCTCGGAGCCGACCGGCATGGCGCCAGGTACGCAGATCGAGGTGCGCGAGCTGTTCTACAACGTGCCGGCGCGTCGCAAGTTCTTGCGCTCTACCGGCACCGAGTCCGGCCACGTCACCGAGGTGGTGGAGCAAGCGGCGTTGTCGCGGCCCGACATCACGTTCACGCTCACGCGCGACGGCCGCAAAGTGCGCGAGCTGTTGCGCGCGAGCGAGCGCGCCGAGCGTGTGCGCCGCGTCTGCGAGCTGGACGACCTGGCCGCCTGCCAGGGTGAGCGCGGGCCGCTGCGGGTGGATGCCTTCTTGTCGCGCCCGGAGCAGGCG
>JAEYOT010000097.1 GCA_023411445.1 Pseudomonadota bacterium | reverse complement strand
CCGGGCGCGTCCGCGGGCTCGCTCAATCGAGCTTGAACAGGTCGTCGAGATCATCCTTGGTCAAGGTCTTGGCGCCGCCCGCGTCTTCGCTGAGCACGGAGGCGACCAGGTCCTTCTTCTTCTGCTTGAGCTGGAGGATCTTCTCTTCGATCGTGCCAGCCGCTACCAAGCGGTACACGGTCACGACCTTCTTCTGACCGATGCGGTGCGCGCGATCGGAGGCTTGATCCTCCACGGCCGGGTTCCACCACGGGTCGAAGTGAATCACGGTGTCGGCCGATGTCAGGTTCAAGCCCGAGCCGCCCGCCTTCAAGCTGATCAAGAAGGCCGGGATGGTCGGGTCCTCTTGGAAGCGATCGACGCGCTCCGCGCGGTCCTGCGTGCTGCCGTCCAGGTACTCGTAGCGGATCTTGTCTTCGTCCAGCGCTTCGCGCACGAGCTTCAGCATCGAGACGAACTGGCTGAAGATGAGCACCTTGTGGCCGCCGGACTCCACCTCGTCCACCAGCTCGCGTAGGGCGGACAGCTTGCCGCTGTCGTCGTGGCTGAACTCACGCGGCAAGCCCAAGAGGCGCGGATCGCAGGCGGCTTGGCGCAGCTTGGTCAAGCCGGCCAGGATGTGCAGCTGGCTCTTGGCCACGCCCACGCGCTCGACCTCGCCCATGACGGTGGCGCGCACCTCGCGCAGCACCTGCTGGTAAATCGCCTTCTGATCCGGCGCCAAGTCGACGATCTTGTCGACCTCGATCTTGGGCGGGAGATCCTTGGCCACTTCCATCTTGGTGCGGCGCAGGATGAAGGGGTGGATGATGGAGCGGAGCCGCGCTGCCTGCTTCGAGTCTCCGTTGTCGATGGGGCGCGCGTACTTTTCCTCGAATTTCGGCAGCGGCGGCAGCAAGCCAGGGCTGACGAACTCGAAGATGGACCAAATCTCGCTCAGGCGATTCTCGATCGGGGTACCGGTGAGGGCCAAGCGCCGCTCGGCGTCCAGCTCTTTGGCGGCCTGCGCTGTGGCCGAGAGGGGATTCTTGATGTTCTGCGCCTCGTCCAAGATGGCGTAGTTGAGCCGCAGCTTCTTCAACAGGTCGATGTCTCGACGCAGCAAGGCGTAGCTCGTGATGATGACGTTGGCCGTCTCCATCTCGGACATCTGCTCCTTGCGCCCTGCGCCGTGCCATAGCGCGGTGGTCAAGGACGGCCCAAAGCGCTCAATCTCGCGCACCCAGTTGGTCACGACGCTGGTCGGCGCCACGATCAGCGCGCGCAGCGGCTCGCTCTTCTTCTCCTGCTTGATCGCGAGCAAGAGCGCGATGGTCTGGATCGTCTTACCGAGACCCATGTCGTCCGCCAGCACGCCGCCCGAGGCGATTTCATCGAGGAATTGCAGCCAGGAGAGGCCCTGCTCCTGATACGGCCGCAGCGTGGCCTTCAGCCCCTTGGGCTTTTTGGCCGCCTTGATCTCGTCGATGTTCGCCAGCTTCTTGAACAAGGATTTGGCGCTGGCCGCCACGGTCGCGGAGTTGGCTTGCTGGATCAGGTCCTGCACGCTGCCGGCCTGAGACAGCGGGATCTTGCCGTTTTTGCCGCCGGCGGCGATCAGCTCGACCTCGCGGTCGATCATTTGCTGAATCGAGGCTGCGTCGAATGGAGCGAACGAGTTGTCCGACAGCTTGACGAACTTGCGCCCCTCGCGCAGGCAGCGCTCGAGCTCTTCGCGGTCCACGCCGACGCCCTCGGCCTCGTAGGAGATTTGCACGTTCAGCCAGTCCACACCGCTGGAGACGCGCGCGTGAGCGAGCACCGGCTTGTTGCGCACGTGCGTGCCGACGAGGTGCTCCGGAACGTACAGGTCCCAATCCTCCGGCAGCTGACCCACGCCTTCTGACCAGAACTGGATCGCCTTCTCTCCGTGGGCGACGAAGTGCTCGCCGCTCTCGGTGGGTGACAGCCCCAGATCCAACAAGAGCTGCACCGCGCGCTGCTGCGCGGCGATGTCGCAGCGGATGCAGCGGGCTCGCTTCTGGCCTTCCTCGGGCGGCAGGATCAGGATCGGCGGCGAAATGCCGTCGGCGCGCACCTCGACCTCCTGATCGCCGTAGGCGGCTTTCAAGAAGATCTCCGCCTCCGTCAGCGAGCCGGCGGCGCGCATGCGGAAGGTCGGCTCCAGGTCGATCACGTCAGCCACCTGCGACAGCTCCGGCAGCTCAGCGCCGACTTCGAGCGCGACCCTGGGCAGGCCGTAGGTGATCATGCTGATCAGCTCGGAGGACGGCTCCGCGATGGTCGGGCTCCGCAGCAAACGGCGGAGCGCCGCGGGCGACACGCGATGATCCAACTTGCGCGCGATGCCCTCGCTGGTGTCGATGTGCCAGCCAGGCGCGCCCTCGAACCAGCCGCCGGAGGTGAGACTGAAGCGGCGACCGTCACCTTGACGCTCGAAGGTCACCTTGGCCACGATCGTGTCGGAGCCAACCATCTCGAGATCGAAGCGGGGCTTGAGCACGTCGTCGATGAAGCGCAGCTGCATCAAGGCCGGCTCGAGCAGCACGCGACGATCCTTCAGCTGCGGTAGCAGCTCGGCCGCGTCCTCTCCGCGGATGTCGACGGCAGGGTGGCGCGGGTTGCCCGACTCGAAGCGCGCCAGCACGCGCAGCGCGCCACGGTCACCCGTCGGCGAGATGGTCTGCCAGGTGAGCGCGTGGCTCGGTAGCATCGGGGTGCGGTTGTCTACGTCCAGCACCGTGACTGTCAGGCCGCCCTGGCGCACGTGAACGCGGAACTCCAGGTTGAGCTGGCGTCGCGCGCCGTCCGGCGAGAGCCAGGCACCGATGCCGGTCGGTCGCGCGCTGGCGTCCACCGGCGGAGGCGGATAGTGGCCACCACCGCTCGGCACTTGCACCGGCGCTTGCTGACCACCGCGGCGTCGACGATCTCGGCGGCGTCCGCCCTTGCCGCCGTCCCCGTTCGCGACGTGAGCGACGGGGCTGACGACGGCTTGAGGCTGTTGCTGTTGCGGCTCACGGCGAGGTAGGTGCGCGCGGGCACGGTTGCGGACCGTGATCAGCAGAGCGGCCACGTGCTTGCAGTGCTGGTTCGTCTTTTGGAAGGCGGGACAGGTGCAGTTCGAGGTGATGCCTTCCCCGCCCAGCCGTATCGTCACCTCGTACGGCTCCGGATCCGAGCCCTTCACGCGCCCTTGCGCGTGGGTCTCGTTCAGGCTGACGTCGTCGACGACCTTGCGCTTCTCGTAGTCGAGACCTCGAAGGAACGTGCGGGCGCCGAGCAGGCGACGAAGACCGCGGTCGGAGAGGGTGGAGAGAGCATCTGCGAGTGATGACAACGTAGCCTCGTTTCAGAAGAGCGATGCGGCCTAGCCGAGCAGCGTGGCTAGGCAGAAGACGGTGAGAGCGAGCACGCAAACCAGGGCTTCGACGCTCGCGGCGCCAGTGACGCCGACGAGATCCCCGTAGGTAGAGAAGGCGGTGGAGCTGGTGTTGGCGTCGGCGCGCAGGCGACGGCCGAGCTCGCCGAGTAGGGCGCGCGTGGCCCGCGCTGCCAGCACGTACACGACACCGCTCAGCAGCACGGCCAAGCCGAAGCCGACGAGCGGCTGAGTGAGCGACGGCTGGCCCACCAGCTTGAGCAAGCCGCCCAGCGCGAACGGTGCCACGAGCAGCAGCGCCGCTTCCGGTACGGACGCACCGCGAGCCGCGGAAAGCGAGGCCTCCACGCACGGGCGGTAGCTGGGCGTGAAGTCCGCCGGCAGCTGAGCCACCCCCTGCTGGCGCGGAAATTCGCGGAGCTGGCGCTCCACTTCACTCGCCACCAAGCGCGCGCCCTGCACGGCGCTGCCCGCGGAGCGCGCAGCGAACAACAGCACGAGAGAGACGCCAGCGACCGTGGCCAAGGCGGCCGCTCCGAGCGAGCCGTTCAAGCTCAGGGGCGCAGCCCCGAACAGCGCCAGTAAGCCGAGGAGCAGGCTGGCTGCGAGCACGAGGGAGGCGTGCGTCGAGCCAACGGTGCGACCGAGCGCGCTCGCTTCGTCCAGCCGAGAGCGCGGCGTGCGCTCGCTCTCGAGGCGCGCCAGCGCCGCTACGCCGCGGGTGTGCTCGATCAACAAACCGAAGCTCGACACCGAAACCGACAGAGGTGCGAGCGAAAGCACACCGGCTGCGAACGTGAGCAGCGGCAAGCCTCCGTGCGGGCCGACGAGGTGCGCGCTGAGCGCCAGCGCCAACGCCGGCAGGAGCAGCGCCGGCCACAAGCGCGACAGCGCGGAGCCAGCGGCGCGCACGATGGCGGCGGCGTCTCCCGAGCTGCGCGCATCCATCAGCTCGCGCGCGGTGGCGGCGCCGCGCCGCAGCGGCAAGCACGCCAACTGCGCCACCAACGACGTGGCCGATAGACCGAGCGCGCCCGCCAAGAAGAGCCGGCCGAAGCTGGCTCGCTCCAGCCAGAACAGAGCCGAGCCAAGCCCAAACAATGCGACCACCACGGCGCTCAGCTGGCCGCGCAGCAGCGCCAGCGCAGGGGACTCGTCGTCGGTGGCGCGAGCGGCGAGCACGCCGCAAATCGCGCCGATGCCTCCGAAGGCGCGCACGACCAGGAGCAGCACGAGCGCGCTCAGGGCGCTGCCGCCGGTGAGCAACCCGGAGACGGCGAGCAGGGCGGCTGAAACCGTCGCGCTCACACCGCACACGTACGCGC
>JAEYOT010000073.1 GCA_023411445.1 Pseudomonadota bacterium | reverse complement strand
CGCCCCAGCCGCGCCGTGGCGTCGATGTTCGGGCCGACCTCGGTCCCGTCCCGGTCGATGTCCGTGTACAGCGCGGCCGCCAGCGCGTGCTTGGACAGCTCCCGCACCAGATCGACCGCCAAGCGTTCGGACTGGTCGAGCCAGCCGGCGGTCGCCCCCTTTCCGTCACGCGCGTCGACCGCGATGATGATGCGGCCCGGGTAGGCTTCCGTCGCCTGCGCGACCAGCTCGGGTTGACGGAGCGCGGCGGTTCCGAGCACGACGCGCTCCACTCCCAGGTCAAAATAGCTCTGCACGGCCTCGAACGAGCGCACGCCTCCGCCGACCTGCACGCCGCTCCCGAACGACTTGACCAGGCGAGTCACGAGATCCCGCTGCACGGCCTTGCCGGCTCGGGCGCCCTCCAGGTCCACCACGTGCAGGCGCTTCACGCGCCCGGACCAACCGGCGGCCAACACCGGAGGGTTATCGTGATACACGGTCACGTCTTCGTAGCGCCCCTTGAGGAGCCGGACGGCCTTGCCGTCGAGGAGGTCGATTGCCGGAATCACTTCCATGGCGGCCCGCTTACGACACTTTCAGGTGGTGAGGAAGCGCCGCAGCAGCGCGATGCCCGCCGCTTGGCTTTTTTCCGGGTGAAATTGCGTCGCCACCACGTTGTCCCGCGCGACGGCCGCAGTGACACGGTTGGCGCCGTGGCTCACGGTTGCGCGCAGCACGGAAGGCTCGCCTGGCTCTGCGTGAAAGGAGTGCACGAAGTACACGAACGCGCCTTCACCGCCGGCGGCTTCGAGCAGCGGGTGCCCGCCCTGCTGCAGCTCGAGCGCGTTCCAGCCCATGTGCGGGATCTTGATGCCGGCAGCGGGTGACAGCTTCTTCACCGCGCCCTTGAACCAACCGAAGCCCGCCGCGCCGGGCGCTTCTTCGCTGCTCTCGAACAGCATCTGCAGGCCGAGGCAGATGCCGAGGTACGGCGTACCGGCGCGCAGGCGCTCCAGGATGGCCTCACCTAGGCCGTGCTGAGCCAGACGTGCGGCAGAGTCGCGGAAGCCGCCTTGGCCCGGTACCACCAGCCGATCCGCGCGGCGGATCAGATCCGGGTCGGCGGTTCGTACCACCTCCGTGGCGCCGGAGGCGGCAGCGCGCAGCGCCTGCGCCACGCTCTGCAGGTTGCCCATGCCGTAGTCGACGACGGCGACGACGCTCATACCAACATGCCCTTGGTGGAGGGGACGCCGGGCGCGCGCGGATCCAGCTCGGTAGCGGCGCGCAGCGCCTTGGAGAAGGCCTTGAAGCTGATCTCTACGATGTGGTGGAGGTTGTGCCCGTCGTGCAGCACCATGTGCAGGTTCGCCTGCGCGGTCCGCGCGAAGGCCTCGAAGAAGACCTCCGCCAGCTCCACGTCCCAGGTTCCGATTTTGGCCTTGGGCAGCGGGATCTTCCAGACGAAGTAGGGGCGCCCCGACAGGTCCATCGCCACCGTGACCAGCGCTTCGTCCATCGGCAAGGTGGCCGAGCCGTAGCGGCGGATGCCCTTGTGGTCGCCGAGCGCGGTGCGCACCGCTTCACCGAGAACGATGCCGATGTCCTCCGTGGTGTGGTGACCGTCGATCTCCACGTCCCCCCGGGCCTGCACCGCGAGGTCCACGCACCCGTGCCGGGCGATCTGGTCCAGCATGTGCGACAGGAAGGGCAGGGGCGTGTCAATCGACGCTTGGCCCGTGCCGTCCAGGTTCACCTCGACCACGATCTCGGTTTCGCGCGTCTTGCGCTCGATGCGGGCAGTGCGACTCATTTCAGATCCTCGATTTTCCAAAGCCCGCGCTCGCGCACGAGCTCGACCGAGCCACCCGCGCCGAACGCCAGCGTGGCTCGATCGCCGAATAGCTCGACCTTGGCGGTCGGCAAGGAAGCCTTCAGAGCGCCGGTCAGCCGGTCCATGTCCGCGCGCGCCTCGCCTTCGAAAGACTTCTTCAGCTCCGCCGCGGTCGTGCCCTCGCGTTGATCCTCCGGCACGAACCGGAGCAGCACGTCGTAGCGCTTGTTCTCGTAGGCGCGCAGGAACGCGCGCACGGCCGCCTCCGGCGTGCGCTGGCTGTACAGGTCGATGGCGGAAGCGTCGACCCGCCACTTTCCCTGTTCGTAGACGAGCAGGATGGACGATTCGCCATCGGGCCCGGTCACGGTGGCGGTGACCCGCGGCGGCCCGCTCTGCGGTCGTCGCAGGCTACGAGCCAGCTCCCGCGCTTCTTCAGGATTTTCTTTAAGAATCCGTTGAAACTGTTCAAAACTGATGGATTTTTTAGACTCCGTGCTGAGCAGGGCGTAGGCGTCCTCCGCCCGGCCGCCCTCGACGGCAAGCGAGTACTCGTTGAGCACGCGGTCCGGATTCGCGCCGGCACTTCCGCCACAGCTGACCAGGCATGCGCCCAGCGCCAGGCTCGCAGCCAGGGACAGTTGGCGGGGAGCAGGCAGGTTCTGCATCGAGCCGGGCATTACCACAGGCCGGGCGACCTCGCCTCATTCTCACCGCGCACGGCTCACTGGCCGCTGCGGCGCGACCGCCTGGCCGCTGGACTAGTGGACGGGCAGTAGTAGTGTGGGAGCTATGCGTGGCGGCGAGCGCAGCGTGGAGCCAGAGCAGATCCTGGTTCTGCCCTTGCGGAATTCCGTACTGTTTCCGATGTCCGTGGTGCCCATCAACGTGGGGCGGCCGCGTAGCGTTCGGCTGGTCGAAGAGCTGACGGGTGAGGACAGCGCGCTGGTCGGCGTGCTCACCCAGCGCAACGCGGACACGGTGGAGCCCAGCTTCGACGACCTCTACGGCGTCGGCACGCTGGCGCGCGTCGTCAAGGTCATCCGGCTGGGGCCCTCCAACTACAGCGTGGTGCTGAACGGCCTAGGTCGCTTCAAGCTCAAGCAGTCGCTGGGGCTAGAGCCGTTCATGCGCGCAGAGATCGAGCGCGTGACGGAGCCGGCGGAGCTGTCGCCGGAGCTGCGCGAGCTCGGCCGCAAGCTGCGCGAGAGCACGCGCCAAGTGCTCGGCCTGCTGCCGAACCTGCCGAAGGAGACGGCGAGCATCCTGGATAATGTGCGGGAGCCGGGCGCGCTGGCAGATCTAATCGCCTCGAACTTCCCAGAGGAGCACGCCAGCATCGCGGTGCGGCAGCGCATCCTGGAGGCGTTCGACGTGCGGGAGCGCGTGGAGCTGGTGCTCGGCATGGTCGAGCGGCAGCTCGAGGTGCTCCGCGTCAAGGACGAGATCTCATCGCTCGTGCAGACGGAGCTGAGCCGGTCGCAGCGGGACTACGCGCTGCGCCAGCAGATGAAGAGCATCAAAGAAGAGCTGGGCGAGGCCAGCGAGGACGACG
>JAEYOT010000406.1 GCA_023411445.1 Pseudomonadota bacterium | reverse complement strand
GGGCTGCGAACACGAGCAGCGCGACCAGCCCGGCGCGGGCGTTGAGCGGAGGCGAGGTCGGTTCGTTCATTCGGCGAGGAGGATGGGGCGGTCGTCCCGAAGCTCGAGCAGCTCGCTGATGGTGGCGGCTGGCAGGGGCGTTGGTACTGTGGGTGGGCCCAGCTCGCGCTTGGCGCGGGCGGCGATATGACGCACGGCGGAGTAGTCGTCCGCTGCCAGGATGTCGAGCAGCTGGTGGCGTAGCCCCGGCGCGGGCGCGTCGCTCTCGCGACGACCGAGCGCGGCGGCCGTAACGGCGCGCACGGCAGCGTCGCCGGCGAGCGCGAACACGGCGCCTGCAGGCAAATCAGGGCGCTCCAAGCCCGGACGACGCGTGAGCGTGAAGCCTGGCCCGGCGCCGTACCAGCGCGCAGCAGCGCTGGCGGCCCAGGCTTCGCTCTGCTCCAGGTGGCACAAGCTGCACGCGTTCGGTCGGTCCGCGGTGCGCGCGTCGAACGACGGTGAATCCACGCGATGCGAGCGGATGGCTCCGAGCAGCGCGTAGCTGGTGTGCGGCATGTGGCAATTGTAACAAAGGCTTCCCGGCGAGCCGGGCGCATGCCGCGTGTGAGCGGAGACGTCACGGGCCTGCGCTTCGTGGCACTGCAGGCAGGCGGCGTTGCCGCGCATGCCCACGCCGAGCTGATCGGCGGGCTCGCTCTGGTGCATCGAGTGGCACGACAGACACGACAGCTTCTGGTCGCCCTGGCCTCGCTCGAAGCAGGGTGAGCGCGTCAGCCCGTTGTACTCGCGGCCGCCGATGCGGATCGTCCCATCGCGATAAAACAGGCTGTCAGCCTCGGCTCCCAGCCGCGGTCCGGAGGGGGACGCCAGCACCTCCGGCGAGAGCAAGAGCTGCGAGCGCGCGAGCTCAGCGCCGGGCTGGTAGCTACGCGAGAAGCCGTGCTTCCACCACTCCTCCTCGTGCCGCGGGAAGAAATAGGAGTGGCAGCGGCCGCACACCTCGGAGCCCCGCTCGCGCTCGAGGCGCGCCGGGTTGGTGATGGACGCGGCAGGGCTCTCGCTCAGGTGAGCGCGGTAGCGACGGAGCGGGTTCTGCATTTCGCTCACGTGCTCTGCGGCGGCCCCGTGGCACCCTTCGCAGGCGATGCCCAGCTCGGCCACCACGGACGTGAAGGCGTCGCTGGTCGGATCGTGGCGCGGCGCGCCCGCCACCGCGTGGCACTGGATGCAGTTGGAGTTCCAGCGCACGGGCGCCTCCGCTCGGTGCGGCGGGTTCAAGAAGGCGTCGCGCCGCGCGATCAGTTGCTGCTCGGCGACCAGCAGCACCGCCGGCAAGGCGCGGAGCTCGCCCGCGCGTGCGCCTCGGACCCAAAACGCCTGATGCTGATGCGAGCCGGTGAGCAGCTCCACGCGCACGTCGCGCTGCGGGGCACGTTGAAACGCGCGCTCGTACTCTTGGGCAGGCACGGCCGAGGTGATGCTCGGATCCGGCAGACTGGCCCACAGCTCATCACCCCGGGCGAACAGCTCGACGGTGCGCCCGCCGCTTTCGACGCGCAACCGCTCACCTCGCCGCAGCTGCTCGGACGCCACGTTGCTGGTCGTGGGTAGCTGCGACATGCGGCGGTGGTAGCTCGCGTGCCAGCTTTGGTACTCGCTCGGGTGGCAGCTGCGGCAGGTGCTCGAGGTGACGAAGCCGGGGCTGCCGGCGGTGATCACCGAGGAGGGGGGAGGGGCGCGGCGACTGCTGGCGGTCACCGCGGCCGCACCTCCCGAGAGCACCATCGCCGCAAGCAGCCAGCCCGTTTGCAGGCGGCGCAGCTCCAGCGCGCGGAGCGCGAGCGCGATGACGACGGCGGCGCAGAGCCACTCCAGCACGGCGGTCAGGGTACCGCACGCCACCCTCGCGGGGAAAACGCGACGAAACCGCGGGCAATCCAGCCCGAGCACCGCGCGGCGCAAGGAGCACGGCGGCGGCACGCTACCTACAGTCGCCCACGTCGGGGGAGGTAGACGGGCCCGGCTTCGGTCCACCCTGCGGAGTGTGGCGAGCCGACCGCCGGGGTAGTAGTACGGCAGCTGGTGCGTTTCATCGACGACTGCTTCCCGTTGATCGTGACCATTGCCGCTCCGAGCTTCGACGCCGCGGAGCTGCGCTCAATGGCGGACGGCTTCGACACCTACTTCAAGCGCGGCGAGCGCTACGCCTTGCTGACGGTGGCGCCTCGCAACGCGCCAGTCCCGGGCCAGCGCGAGCGCCAGCTAATCGCAGAATGGGCGAATCACCCGCGGGTGCGCGATTTCTCGAAGCGGCTCTGCGTCGGCTCTGCCACCGTGGTGAGTAACCCACTGGCTCGTGCTGCGCTCTCGGTGATCACGGCGATCTGGAAGCCGCCCTCGCCCTTCTTGGCGGTGCCAACGGTGGAGGCCGGCCTCAGCTATTGCTTGGAGCAGATCCACCAAGCAGGTCTCGCCTTGCCGAAGCCTCGCGAGCTAGTCCGCTACGAGATGCTGAAGCTGCTGGAAGACGCCATCTGAGCCGTCGTCGGCACTTAGCCCGTACCCGTAGACTCCCAGAACGCCTTCACCACGGGGGATTTGAGCTTCTTCTTCTCGGTGCACACACCGACGCGGAAAACCTGGAGCTTGGGCTCGATGTCCAGCACCGTGAGCGAGCCCTTGAGCGGGCTCTGGTCCGCGACCAAACGCGGCACGATGCCGACGCCGCAGCCGAGGCTGACGAGCGACAAGATGGCCTCGCTACCGGCCACCTCGCCGTAGATGCGCGGGGTGACGTGTTTCTTGCGGAACCAGCGGTCGACGTACTGGCGGGCCAAGCCCGACGACGGCAAGATCACCGGCACCTCCGCCCAGGGGATCGGATCACGGGCCAAGAGCTCGCTGACCGCGGAGGCTTCCGCGGGCGCGACGAATACGAGGGGGATCTTGACCACCACGCGCGCCGCGAGCGTCGGCGGGATCTCGTCAGGCAGCGCCGCGATGGCGACGTCGACCGAGCCGCTGCGCAGCATGCCGAGCGCATCGGTGGCGTAGCCCGTCTCCAGTTGGATCTGCACGTCCGGGTGAGCGCGCCGGAACTGTGACAAGAGCGGTGGCAGGAAGCTCTGGCAAGCCGTTACGGAGGCGAAGAGAGAGATGGTCCCCTCCAAGCGCTCGTGACTGCGAGTGAGGCGTTGAGCAAGCTGTTCGTAGCGGGCGAGCGTGTCGTGGGCGAAGCTTTGCAACAGTCGCCCCTCTTCCGTCAAAGCGACGGAGCGCCGATCGCGGACGAACAGCGTGGCCCCCGCTTCCTCTTCCAAACGCTGGATGCCGCGCGACAGCGCTGACGGGCTGACGTGGCACTCCTTACTGGTGCGACCAAAGTGCAGGCTGCGGCTCAGGTGAAGAA
>JAEYOT010000816.1 GCA_023411445.1 Pseudomonadota bacterium | reverse complement strand
GCGGGCGGCGTGGCGACGCTCCTGCGCGATCATCTCGGCGCTCGCCCGGACGCCGCGGAGGACGCCACAGCCGCGCGCCGTGCGAAAGCCCCCACCCCCGTCGCGGATCCGCCCAAGCCCGCCGCTCGCGCTGAACGAGCGCGCGAAGAGCGACCGCGTGAAGAGCGACCGCGCCGCGAGGAACGGCCGCGCGAGGAACGGCCGCGCCGCGAGGAACGGCCGCGCCGCGAAGAACGGCTACGCGAGGAACCGTCCCCGGAAGCGCAGGCGGAACGGCCGCGCGAACCGCGGGAGCGCCGACCGCAGCGACTGCGCGAGGAGCGACCGTCAGAGCGCCGCGCGGAGGAGCACCGCACCATGGAGAGCGCGCGGCTGGACTTGCCGCCCCCCGCCAGGAAAGATCCGCCTCCCCCCGAGGTGGTTCAGCCTTCTTCTTCGCAATTGCCCGAGGAAGAAGCCACGCCGATCCGCGAAATCTTCGTCAACGTCGGTAAGCGCGACGGGGCCAAACCGAGCGATTTTCAGGCGCTGCTGGAGCAGCACGGCATCAGCGGCGAGGCCGACTACATCCGAGTCCGACACAGCCACGCGTTCGTGGGCGTGAAGAGCGAGTTGGTCGAGCGAGCCGTGGCCGCCCTCAATGGCGCACGTATCGCCGGTCAGACGGCGAGCGCCGAGCTTGCACGCCGTCGCTGATCGCGCGCATTTCGTCCGTGCGGGGGTTCCCGAGCCGCAACTCCGGAACTATTAGACGGCAGCCATGCTGAAGCGGTCTCTCGGTCTCTGCCTGTTTCTTTCGTCGCAGGTCGCGTTCGGCCAGCAAGCTCCGGCTCAGAAGCCGGCCGCGGCTCCGGCGGGTCCGCCTGCCGCCGCCGCTCAGCCCGCGACGAGCCCGGTGCCGGACAACGCGACTCAGGAGCCGTCCAGCGCCACCGCGGAGCCACAACTCCCGCAGGTGACGGACGACATGCTCGCGCCCGTACCGCCCGCCGCCAACGTGCTGAACAGCTGGCAGGACGCAGTGCGGATCCTGCGCGAGAGCTCGACGACGCTGCGCTCGTCGCGCGCACGCGAAGCCGTCGCTGAAGCGCAGTCGCGCCAAGCGCTGGCTGGTTCCCTGCCGATCCTGACGGCCGACGCCGGCATCACGCACCACTTCCTCAAGGGTGAGCGCAGCGTGCTGACTGGCTTGGACGCCGGCCCGCCGATCTCCCCCGTTTACAGCAACGTGAGGGTGCCGGACCCGGCCACGTCCTGGCAGGCCGGCTTGAACCTGCGCATCCCAATCTTGTCGCTGGATACGTGGCACACGCGTGGCACGGCCGAAGCGCAGATCGAGGTCGCCAAGCTCAACACCAAAGCGCTCGAGCGCCTGTCGATCGCCCTGGTGGCGGACGCGGTCGTGCGCACGGTCACGGCAGAGCGCGCCGCGGAGGTCAGCCGGGTCTCGCTGGAGAGCGCGCTGTCCACGCTGGACTTGTACAAGCGCCGTGCGGCGCTCGGCGCCGCCAGCGCCATCGACGTGCTGCGCATCGAGCAGGAGGTTTCGCTCTCCCGCTCCCAGGTCGTCGCCGCCAACGACGCGGTGCTGCGCGCGCGTGAAGATCTCGGCAACGCGCTCGGCTCCGCCGAGCCGTACGGCGTGACACCGAGCATCCGGCTGGACGCGCTAGCCAACGACGCGAAAACGACGTGCCGCCCGACGAGCGACGTGCTGTCGCGCTCGGACGTGCGCGCCGCGGAGGCCTCCGTCGGCGTCGCCAAGCGCAATGAAGACTACGTGGGCAAGACGTACTGGCCGACGGTCGACGCCGTCTCCAGCCTCACGTATTGGCAGCCGGAGTCGGGCATCAACAACAAGCACGTCACTTGGTCCGTCGGCGGCGTGCTCAGCTGGACGCTGTACGACGGAGGCTTGCGCTACGGCACGCGCGAGCAACGCGTCGCAGAGACGCGCCTTGCCAGTGAACAGCTGAGCGAGGCCAAGCGCCAAGCGCGGCTGGAAGTGACGCAGGCGCTCCGCGCCGTGCGCTCGTCGGAGGCCAACTTGGCCGTCGCGGCCCGTACCCGCGAGGTGGCCGCGGAGACCGCGCGGCTCTCCAAGGTGGCGTACCTCAACGGCTCCGGCACCACGTTCGACTTGGTGGACACGGCGCGGCGGCAGCGCGAAGCCGAGCTGGACTACACTATCCGCGAGTTCGACGTGCTCCGCGCCAAGATCGCCGCGCTGCTGGCGCTCGCCACCTGCGACGTCTAACCAGCTGGGGCGGCGCCTTCGTGGCCGCCGCGCGACGTTTCTGGTCCCCCCGGGGAATAAAACGCGGAACAAAACTCCTGGGCACCGCGCTATGGTCTCGGCCGTCATGAAAGGCGCAGGTCGACCTCAGGGCTGGATTCTGGGCTTGCTCGGCCTCACGGGCTTGGTCTTCATCGGCCTGATCCTGTTCATCTTCTTGAAGACGCCCGTGGCGCAGCCGGAGGCGGGGGGCCTAGCGCAGAAGATCTTCTACTTCCACGTGCCTTCGGCGTATGCGCTGTACTTGAGCGGCGCCGTGTGCTTCGTCGCCAGCGCCTTGTACCTGGCCGGCCCGAGCGACGCGCGAGATGCATGGGCCAAGGCCGGCGCGGAGTGCGCCAGCATCTTCGGCGCCCTCGTGATGGTGAGCGGACCTCTGTGGGCTAAGAAGGCCTGGGGCGTCTACTGGACGTGGGATCCGCGGCTGACCACGCTACTGCTCAGCATCCTGATCTACGTCGCCATCGTGCTGCTGCGGAATTTCACCGGCACCGGCGAGGCCGAGCGCAAGTTCTCCGCCGCGATGGGCGTGCTGGGCACCGCCAACCTCCCGATCATCCACTTCGCGGTCCGGTTCTGGGGCGGCAACCACCCGACGGTGATCGGCAAGGGTGGCGGCGGCTTGCAAGATCCCGCCATGGGTCAGGCGCTAGGCGGAGGGTTTGTAGCCATGACCCTCCTGGCCGTGCTTCTGCT
>JAEYOT010000779.1 GCA_023411445.1 Pseudomonadota bacterium | reverse complement strand
GGCTTGTTCTCCATCTGAGCGACGCGTCGTCGAGCCAGCTCACGAGCGAAGCGCTTCCGGGCCCGGTAAAGCCGAGAGTACACCGTACCGAGCGGCGCACCAACACTCTCAGCTATCTGCTCCGAGCTCATGCCCTCGATCTCGAACATGACGAACACGACTCGGTACTCGAGCGGCAGCGTGTCCAAGATTTGCTCCAGCTGTTTCGCTTGCCGCGACGCCAGCAGCTGCCGCTCGGGTGACGACGCTTCACGCTCCGGAGCGTCGAGCTTGGACCAATCCGGCACCAGCTCTTCGCGCCGAAAGTACGCCTTGCGGCGGTAGCTGGCAGCAACGCGGAAACAAATCTCGTACAGCCAGGTCGTGATCGCGCATTGGCCGGCGAAGGTGCTCAGGCGCCGGTGCACGACCAGAAACACCTCCTGGTACACGTCCTCCACGTGCGGAGGCCTGACCCCCATGCGGTGAAGGGTGCGCCACACGAACTCACCGTGCCGCTGGTGAACTTGCGCCAAGTCCAGCGGTGCCTCTTGGCCTTCGGCTGGTTCGGTGATGCGGGGGATGGCGTCCGGTACTCCACGCATGACAGTCACCGCGCGCGCGTCAGTCGAGCTCGAGCCCGAGGCCCAAGAAGCCTTCGACCAACGCAGTAGGTTGTTCGTAGATCGGCGCAGAGCCGGCGTCGATCTGGAAGCGGTGGCGAATGAGCGGAAACACCGCCGCGACGCCTCCCTCGACGAAGAGGCGAGAGTGTAGGTGCTGACGCAGACCCAGCTCACTGGTCGCCGCCGCCCAGAGCCGTTGACCGGGCTCCTGTGGTTGAGGGGTGAAGACGACGGCGTGAAGCGCGCCGACGCGCGACCCGAGACAGCCCCACACCTGCGGGTCAGACGTTCTTGCCCACAAGCAACCGGCAGCGAACGCTGCGCTGAGACCGAAGCGGACGCGCGCAGCGGGAGCGCTGAGCTCGTTCTCCGGGAAGAACAGGCCGCCAAAGGTGGCTCCAAGTAGGTCACCGCGCACCGTGACCGACAGCGCGGCTCCCGCAGAAGTGCCTGGCAACAGCTCTGGCGCCAGCAGCGCGCGCCCGCTGACGGCACCGAACACCGCTCGCTCTCGGGGTGGT
This sequence comes from Pseudomonadota bacterium, assembly GCA_023411445.1. Taxonomy (GTDB): domain Bacteria; phylum Myxococcota_A; class Polyangia; order Polyangiales; family Polyangiaceae; genus PMG-095. Next base: position 6,417 of record JAEYOT010000779.1, on the reverse strand, counting down.
GGCGGGGGTGGTGGCGGGGGTGGTGGCGGACAGGGTGGAGCCGGCGGCGGCTCCGGCTCGGCCACCGGCGGGAGCTCCGGCGCGATGGCGAGCGAGATCGCGAGCGTGACCGACTTGGCGAGCTCCGCGCAGTCCGCTGCGTCGCTCTCGATCAGCCGCACTTGATCCGGCTCGCTGGGATCCAGCCGGAGAAACAGCCTGGCGCGCCAGCCCTGGGCGGGCTGAGCCGTGCTGGGCAGCGGAGCCGAGCTCGTTGGAGGCAGCATGGTGCTCGGCTCCGTGCGCTCCAGCACGACCTCGATGCCGCGATCGCTGGCGCGCGAAAACGGGTTGCGACCCAGCCGCGCGCTGACCTCGCGCTCCACCGCCGCAGCAGAGGGACAGCTGCCAGCGCCCTCTGCCCGTACCAGCTCGAGTCGATAGCGGCTGGCCGCCGCCGCCGGCGGCGTGACGAGTAGGCTGGCGATCAGCGCCGGCCACGCACGGTAGGGACTCGACCAAGCGCCCAACGCTTCCGCTCCTTCGGCGCCGCGGGGCGCAGGGGCCTTCTTCTAGTCCAAAAACTAGCCGAGTCAAACGGTTGACCCCTTCCGCGGAGCGGCGAGGAGCTCGGCTCAGGCCGTCAAGCCTTGGAGCGGCCCGCTGTTGTACTCAGCGTGACCGTAGCTCGTACGCATGTCGCCGAACAGGTTGAGGATCGAGACGAGCAGGTTGTTGTGAGCCTTGCCGCCGAAGTCCAGCACGCGGCCGCCCTTCAAGCCGCCGCCGCCGCCAGCCAAGATGAAAGGCATGTTCTTCTTGTCGTGCGTGGGCGGATGAGCCAGCTCCGAGCCGAAGAAGACCACGCTTTCGTCCAGCAGTGTCTTGCCCGGCGCCATCTCCACCTCGCTCATGGCGTTGAGCAAGTAGGCGTGGTTCTCCGAGTACCACTTGGCGATCTGCTCGCACTGGTTCGGCTGGAAGCCGCCGTCGTGCTGGTAGAAGTGATGATGGTTCTTGAGGTTGAGCCAGGGGAAGGTGTGCTTGGCCTCGGTGTCGGTCCACTGGAACGAGCCGACGGCGGTGAGGTCGCATGCGAACGCCATCACCATCATGTCCATCATGAATTTCCCCACCGCGGGGATCATCGCGTCGCTCTTCTCGTCCTTGATGGCGCCATCGTCCGCCGACATGAGCCCGGTCTTCGGGTTGTAGCCGGTGGTGTCCTGCTTGACGGGAATCTCGCAGGCGGAGGTCGTCACGCCGCCAGTCTGCAGCGACCGCTCGATGTCGCGCAGCTTGGTCAGGTGGTTGTCGAGCTTGGCCTTGTCCGCCGCGCCCAGCTTGGCCGACAGCGCTACGTAGCGCTTGTCCACGTAGTCCAGCACGGACTTGCGGCGCGCGATGCGCGGGTTGACACCGCCGCCATCGTCCGGAGCCAGCCCGCCGAAGAGATCCGTCCAGATCTCTTGCGGATCTAGGCGCGGCGGGATCGGCGTGAGCTGCGGGCTGTCCTCGAAGTTGACGGCGTTGATCGGGTGCAGGAGGCCGTGGCTCTTGCCGGTGGCCCAGCGCACCGCCATCTGCAAGCTGCCGCGCGGCTTGCGCGTGGCCATGTTGCTCTGGATGCGGGTGGCGATCACCTGATCGATGGAGGGGAAGGACGAGAAGTCCTTCGGCGAGCCAGTTTGCTTGCTGCCGGTGAGGAAGCCGATGATGCCGGCCTGGTGCTGCTCGCCGACGGCGCAGGACATGTTCAGCCCCTTCAGCACCAGCAGCTTGTCCTTGTGGGCCGCGAGCGGCGCCAAGATCGGGCTCGCCGTCGGGTCCGTGTTGGAGGAGGGCCAGAACTTCTCCAGCACCGTGCCGCCGGGGGTGTACACGGTGAGGAAACGCTTGGCGTCCCCCGTCGTTTGGGCGTGGGCGACCTTCTCTTCGCCCATGATCTCGAGCCAGGGCAGCGCGATGGCGATGCCGCCCGCGCCGCGCAGAACGGTCCTTCGGTTCAACTTGAAGTTACGCATGACGTTCATTCCCGCTCCGCCGGCAAAGTGAGAAACGCATCGGACTGAGTGAGCGCGATCAGCATCTCTTTCACGTCGTAGCCTGACTCCTTGAAGGTCGAGCGAACGCTCTGCACGCCGCACGCTTCCGTGTCTTTCAGCGTGCGGCCATAGCCAAAGTTCATCCATTGCGTGGCCAAGCACTGCTGCGTCTCTTCCGACTCAGCCAAGCGCTGGCCGAGCTCGAGCGGGTTCTTCACCTCGCCCAGCGCCGGCACGGTCACGACCGGGTCGATGGTCACGCCGTTCTCCTGATCGCGCCACTGGCCGATCGGATCGAAGTTTTCCAGCGCGTACCCGATCGGATCCATGTTGATGTGGCAGGCTTTGCAGACCGGGTTCGTGGTGTGCACCGTGTAGCGCTGGCGGGCGGTGGCGGCGCCGTTGGGATCCGGCGGCGTGACCTGCGCGGCGATGTCACCCGTGGGCTTCGGCACGGGCTTGCACATGATCTTTTGCAAGACGAAGGCGCCGCGCACCACGGGGTTGGGCTCGTTGCTGTGCACGGGGCCGGCCAGCACGCCCGCTTGCGTGAGCAAGCCGCCGCGACCCGTGCTGGGATCCAGCATCACCTTCTGGAACGTCTCGCCCGTCACGCCGCTCAGACCGTAGTAGGCGGCGAGCTCCTCGTTCACGTAGGTGTACGGCGCCGTGAACACGCCCGGCCACTTGCCGGGGCCGCTGAAGATCTCCTCGTTCAAGAACGTCTGCGTCTCCGTGCGCAGCAGCGAGCCGATCTTGGCGCTGAACTTGGGGTAGCGCTCCTTCTCGCGCTCCAGGTGCGAGAGCGACTGGATCGGCAGCAGGTTGTCGAAGAAGAACGTCATCACCTCGCGCGTGCGCGGATCCGCCAGCAGACGCTCGGCCTGGGTCCGCACACCCTCCGGGGTGAGGAGCGCGCCGGAGGCCGCGGCCTGGCGCAGCGCGTCGTCAGGCGCGGAGGCCCAGAACATGTAGGACAGGCGGGTGGCCATCTCGTAAGCCGTGGGCTGCTTCACGCCTGGGCGGCCCGCTGCGTCCACACCGAACTCCGGCTTGTACAAAAACTCCGGGCTCTGCAGGATCGCCTCGAACACGGCGGCGACGCTCTCCTTGAACGTCGAGAGCTCACGCACCTCCGTGAACAGAGCGACCAGGCCGTCCGCCTCACCGGACTCCAGCGGGCGACGCCACGCCTCGGGCCCGAAGGCCTCCACGATGGTGCGCACGCAAGCCGTCTCCGCGGTTGCGTCCGCCGCCTGGCCGATGCAGCCCCAGCGCGCGACGATCTCCGCGCTATCGACGGCAGTGGCCGCGACCTTCTCTGCCACGGACACGTAGTTCTCGACGAGCGTGGCCGTGACGTTCTGAGCGTCCGCGTCGTTGCCGAAGCCGTTGCCCGACTCTTCGCTCGGGAAGGCGTTGGCCGGCAGCGACTTGTCCTTCAGCAAGTCCCGCACGGTGTTGTTGTATTCCAAGCGGGTGAGGCGGCGCATGGGCGCGCGCACCTTGGCGGGCTCCGGGCCGCAGGTGAGCGGGTCGACCCCGACGGAGCCGCCGCTACCGCCGCTCGGGTTGTTCCCGCTCCCGCCGGTGGGGGTGCTGGAGGAGCCGGCCTGGCCAGCTGCCATCGGGTCCTGAGCGATCTCGGCCGTACAGGCCAGGGACGCCGCCGCGGCCACGGACAGTGCGAGTGCCGAGAAGGGCTTGGTTAGGTGCATGACCACGTCTTGTTTAGTGCGCAGCACCGAGGGGAAACTTTCCACTTTTCCTCCGCGCACAGCGCGCTAGCTGGTGGTGATGCAGTGAGAACCGCAAATTCTGAAGTACGCGTACGGATTGCGCCAGAATGAGCCGCTTACGAACCGCAATTGGTGGGTGGTCAGCGTCATTGAACAGACCTGCCCCTACATGACCGAGCCCTCCGCTCAGCGCTGGACAAATGGCGCCCAAACCGGCCCAAGTTGACAGTCCGTCCCGCCTGTTACACGCATACCCGGCCGTGCAAGTTCGACTGATTCGAGAACAACGCTTCGAGGCCGCCCACCGCTTGCCCAAGGTGCCCGCTGGTCACAAGTGCGAGAGGCTCCACGGGCACAGCTTCAAAATCGAGCTCGTGGTGTCGGGTCCGGTCAACCCCGAGACGGGTTGGTTCATCGACTACGGCGAGATCGATGCGATGTGGCAGCCGCTGCACGACCAGCTGGATCACAACTACCTGAACGAGATCCCAGGCCTGGAGAACCCGACCAGCGAGAACCTGGCGCATTGGCTGTGGCACAAGCTACGCCCCGGCCTGCCGAGCCTCGAGCGAGTGATCGTGCACGAGACGTGCGACGCGCGCTGCGAGTACGAAGGAGGCTGAGTTGGCCATCGCCAAGTTGATCGAGCTGACCGTCATCGCCTGCGCCGCCGCCGGCGTGTACGGCTTCGTCACCGCTGCGAAGGACGGCGAGACGCGCCGCTCGTGCACCTCGCTGTGCGCCATGCGCCCGCAGTACGCGGCGCAGAATCGTTTGGCGCCGGACTTCGAGCTGCCCTCGATCAACGGCGGGAAGGTGAAGCTCTCCAGCTACCGCGGCAAGGTGGTGATCCTGAATTTTTGGACCAAGACGTGCCGGCCGTGTCTGGAAGAGATGCCGGCGCTGGCGGACTTGGCCAAGGCGCTCCGCGCGCATCCGGACGTGGTGCTGGTCACCGTGACCACGGACGAGAGCGCGGCCGACGCGCGCGACACGATGAAGAGCGTGCTGGGCGGCGGCGATCCGCCGTTCGAGGTGCTGGTGGATTCGGAGTCCGCCATCGTGGGTGACAAGTACGGCACCAAGCTGTTCCCGGAGACGTGGTTCATCGACAAAGATGGCGTGATCCGCGCGCGCTTCGACGGCGCGCGCGCTTGGGCCAGCCCGCTCACGATCGACTTGGCGAAGAGCCTGCACAACCCGATCCGCTGCGGCGTGACGTTCGACGCTGGCAAGCCCTCCGGTCCGCAAGCCAGCTTGTGCGGCGAGTTCAACCCCAGCTCCGGCTGAGCCGGCATGAAGCAATTCGTCTGCCGCTGTGAGGACGTGACGCTGCGCGAGCTCTTGCACGGCATTGAGCTCGGCCACCGCGATATCGAGTCGCTCAAGCGCTACACGGGCTTTGCGACCGGTCACTGCCAGGGCAAATGGTGCCTGGCGACGTGCGCGCGCATCTTGACCGAGCAGGGCGGCGACCCCGGGCAAGGCATCACGCCGCGCCCGCCATATCACCCGGTGTCGCTAGCGGAGCTGGCCGGCATCGATCCGGACTGGGGCTGATGGATCGCTTGGAGAAGAAGCTGCTTTCGGCCGTGGCCAAGGCCTCGTCCGACTTCCGCCTGCTCGAGCCGGGCGATCGCGTCCTGGTCGCGGTGAGCGGGGGCAAGGACTCGCACGCCATGCTCTACCTGCTGCGCGAGCTGCAGAAGAAGGCGCCGTTCCCGTTCTCGCTCTTCGCGCTCAACGTCGATCAGGGTCACCCGGGCTTCCCCAGCGAGCTGCTACCGGAGTACCTGAGCCGCGAAGGCTACGAGCACGTCATCGTCAAAGAAGACACGTACAGCGTGGTGACGGAGAAGGTGCCGGAGGGCAAGACGTACTGCTCGCTGTGCTCGCGCCTGCGCCGCGGCATCCTCTACACCCAAGCGCAGAAGCTGGGCGCTACCAAGATCGCGCTCGGCCATCACCGCGACGACGTGATCGAGACCTTGATGCTCAACCTGCTCTACGCCGGTCAGCTCAAGGCCATGCCGGCGCGGCTGCGCTCGGACGACGGTCGCAACGTGGTGATCCGGCCGCTGGTGTACTGCGCGGAAGCGGAGCTGGCCCAGCTGGCGGAGCTGAAGCAGTTTCCGATCATCCCGTGTGACTTGTGCGGGTCGCAAGACAACCTCAAGCGCAAGCAGGTCAAGCAGCTGCTCACCAGCTTGAACGACCAGAACCCGACCGTGCGCGCCAACGTGTTCGCGGCGCTCGGCAACGTGCGCCCCTCGCACCTGTTCGACCTGGAGCTTCGCCGAGCCATGGGCCTGGAAGAAGCGGTGGAAGAGAGCGCGACGAGCGGCCCGGCGGACAACGTGGTGCCGCTGACGGCGCTGCGCCGCTGAAGCCGGCCGAGGCTCGTGGCGCGGGACAAACCCGCGATCATCGCGCACCCTAACGCGGCGCGCGCCCTCGGCTCGGAACATCCGCGGGTGGGCGAATGTCATGACCCGGAGATGCACACGCTCGTGAAGCGCCGCGGCGAGCTCGGAGCGCCGGCGTTCGTGGTGTCCGTGCTGCTGCACGCGGCGCGGGTGCCGCTCGGCGCCGCCTACGCACGCTGGTCGCCCAAAGCGCAGACCGTGGAGCTCCCGAACAGCGTGGCCCTGCTC
>JAEYOT010000765.1 GCA_023411445.1 Pseudomonadota bacterium | reverse complement strand
GCTCTATCGCCGGCGCGGCCACGCGCCCGAGGTCGTAGCGCACGCCATCGTCGGGGCGCTCAAAAGTGCTAAAGCCATGGTGCCCGTGACCCCCGAGGCTTGGCTACTCTATGTGTTGAAGCGCGCGGTGCCTTCGGCCCTGCCTTGGCTCCTGCGCGCGTCCGAGCGCCTGTACCAGAAATGATCGACTCACAGATGGTGGCCACGCCCGGCGGCACGCTGCACGTCCGCGTGATCGGCTCGGGCCGCCCGCTGCTCCTGCTACACGGCTTCCCCGACTCCTCGCTCGGCTTCCGTGACCTGTGCGAGGCGCTCGCTGAGCGCGGCTACCGCGCGATCGCGCCGGATCTGCGCGGTTACGGCTTGTCCGATAAGCCCGCCGGCATCGCGCCCTATCGCTCGTCCGAGCTGATGGCGGATCTCGTCGCGCTCGCGCGTTGGGCTGGCGACGGGCCGGTGGCGGTGCTGGGCCACGACTGGGGCGGCATGTTGGCCTACTGCTTCGCGACCGAGCACCCGGAGGTCGTCAGCCACTTGGTAGTGCTCAACGCGCCGCACCCGGAGAGCTACGCTCGCGCGCTGAAGTCGAGCCTGCAGCTGCTCCGCAGCTGGTACATCCTGTTCTTCCAGCTGCGCGTGATCGCCGAGTGGGTGGTGACACGTCGCTGGGTGTTTCGCTGGCTGCTCCGCAAGCTCGTCGCCAAGAAGGAGCTACTTACGGAAGCGCGCGTGGAGGCAGCGCGACGCGAGCTGCTTCGGCCCGGCGTCGCCAAGGCCGCGCTCAGCTACTACCGCGCAGCCGTGCGCTGGCCCGTCCGCTGCCCCGGGACGATCCAGGCAAAAACCCTGGTTTTGTGGGGAATGGCTGACCCCGCGCTGGATCCTCGCCTGCTCGAGGATCTGCCAGCACGAGCGCCCAGCCTGACGGTGAGCCGCTTCGAAGGAGCCGGTCACTTCGTGCATTGGGACGAGCCCGAGCGCGTCGTCAGCGAGCTGACCGCGTTCCTGCGCTAGCCATTTTTTCCGCGCGTATCCCACCTGTGCGGATGAGCATCGTAAGGCCTGCGCGAAAGAGGCCGTAGGTCGGTGCGTGTGAGCGCGAATTTTCCAAGTGTTGCCGAGGGTTCCCAAGCCGCGGCATAGGTCTGTTACGCTTCCGGGCCGGCCTGCGTTCGCGTGCGCAATACACTATGACGACAGTACCCCCGAAGTCGGAGATGCCGAAGCCCGAGCCCAAGCGCCGGGCCATGAGCGTGTTGGCCCTGAAGCTGCATGAGGTGGCGGAGGCGCTCGAAGAGCGGCTCGATGATCCGGCCAACGTGCTCGAGCTGTTGGTCAGCGCCGTAGCCAAAGGGGAGCTGCCCGCCGAGGCCTGGGAGCGCCTTCATCGCGCAGCGGTGCAGCACGACAAGGTGTCCGATCTGGCCATGGCCTACGAGCAGGTGGCCACGGACAAGCGGATCAAGCTGCTGACCGGGGAGCAGCAGGCGTTCATTTACCTGCGCGCGAGTGACTTCTTCGAGCGTGAGCTGGGAGATGTCGAGGGTGCGGTGGGTTACGCGGAGCGCGCCGCGGCGGCCGTGCCAGGCCACGCCGAAGCATTTCCAGTGCTGGAGCGGCTCTATGCGCAGTCGGGTCAGGCTGCGCGCCTCGCGGAGCTGTACGCGGACGCGAGCTCGCGTGCTCAGGACAACGAGGTAAAGCTCCAGCTCTTGCGCCGAGCGACCGAGCTCTTGCAGCAGACGCCAGGCAGCGAAGACTTGGCGATCGATCTCGGCCAGCGCATCTTGAAGCTGGCGCCGGGCGACGAAGCCGCGCGTGAGAGCGTGGTGCGCCGCTTGCTCGCCAAGGGTCGCTACAAAGAGGTCGCGGACGTGTTCGAGCAGGCGCTCCGGCGTGAGCCGCCACCGCCGCCCGAGGAGCAGCTGCTCTTGCGCGAGCAGCTCGTCGATCTGTGCCTGGGCGCGCTGAAGGACGTAACGCGAGCGCTCGGGCACGTCGAGGGCGTGCTGCAACTATCGCCGAATCACCCGTCGGCGCTCGCCGCGGCAGAGGGCTTGCTGGAGAACCGGGCGCACGCCGCGCGCGCCGCCTCCGCCCTGTCCGATGCCTACGAACGCGCTGGGCGCACGGATCGCGCCATCGCCATGCTGAGCCACGAGCTGAAGCAGGTGCGCGGCGCGCGACGCGTGGAGGTGCAACGACGCCTCGGCATCTTGCGGCAAGACGTGCTGCAGGATCTGGCCGGAGCGCTGGAGCTGCTCGCGCCCGTGGTAGCGGGCAACCCGGGAGACGACGAGATGCGCGCTCGCTTCGTGTCGCTCAGCTTGGCGCTGAGCCAGCCGGAGCAGGCCGCGCGGCTGCTCTCGCGTGCGCTCTCGACCAGCAAAGATAGCGCCGTGCGGGCGCGCGTGGGCGCCGACGTGGGCCAGGTGTACCTCAAGAGCGGCGACGTGAAGCGCGCCAAGGCCGCGTTTCAGCAAGTGCTGGATCTGAACGAGCGCAGCGACGCCACGTTGGTTGCGGCACGCGAGCTGTGCGAGCTGTGTACGGAGTCCGGCGACCTCAAGCAGCTGCTGAGCGCGCTCACGCTCGTGGTGGAGCTCGAGCCGGAGCGCGAGGTCAAGCAAGCCGCCGCGCGCCGGCTGGCGCGCCTCTGCGACGGAGACGCCAAGGCTCCGGAGCGCGCCATCATCGCGTGGCGCGCGCTGCTCGGCTCGCCCGGGCCCGACGAAGCGCTGCGGCGCCTCGAAGCGCTGTACCGCGAAG
>JAEYOT010000774.1 GCA_023411445.1 Pseudomonadota bacterium | reverse complement strand
GCAGATCCGCCTGTCTCGGTACCGGCTTGCGGCGAGCCGCTACCTCCTTCGCCAGAGCCAGCGATCGCGCCGCCGCTGCCAGCGCGCCCAGCGCTGCCGCCACCCGCAGCAGGCAGGAGCGCGTCCGTGTACACGGAGCAGGAGGCCATCCAGGCGAGCACGAGCACCCATGGCCTAGTCATGAGTGATCGCGGATGAACGCTGCGAGTGGCCCACCGATCGAGCATGCTCTGTTACTCGGAAGTGCGCGAAGCAGCCGCGCACCTCACGAGTGTATGTGGCTCGCCCTGCGCTCGCCAACAAGCTCGCGCACACGGATCCACTCGAGTGGGTGATGGTCGCACCCCCGCCCCGCCGCTCGACGCGACGCAGCGCGCGACGATGAATAGTTGATCCATCCGGACCTCGGTAGGCTACGCGCGCCGCGGCACGTCGCTTCACTATTGCAGAATGATGCGTTGAAAATGCAAACGTCAGCCGCTCAGCGACGCACCTGCAGCTCGCCGATGCACCACCACGCGTTCTTGCGCGCCACCAGCTCGAACCGGAGGTAACGCGCCACCTGCGGCGTCGCAAACTCGATCGTCGTCTTCTGAAAACCGACGATGCCAGCCCGGACGGGGACGCTCGGCTCGTCGCTCTGCCACAAGTACAAGTCCATCCTGCCCGCCACGTCCGCGCGCAGCGAGCAGTCCACCTGCACGGACCAGAACGTGTGCACAGCGCCCAGGTCGACCTCGAAGAAGTGCCCCGGCTCCTGCAGCACGCCCGTCGACCAAATGCTCTGCGCGTCGCCATCGAAGGCGTCAGCCGGAACGTCTTCTTCGAAGTTGTGCGAGGCCCTGCCCACCCAGCCGGCGGTCGAGAGCGGCATGCCAGTCGGCGCCGCCGGTACGCAAGCATCCGACTGGCAAACGCCGCTGTCGCAATCGCGGCCCAGCCTGCACGCGCCCAGCTCGGCGCAACCCGGGCAGGAGCCGCCGCAGTCGATGTCCGTCTCGTCGCCGTTCTTGACCCCATCGTCACAGCGAGCCTCAGCGCAGCGCCCGTCCCTATCGCAGATCAGGCTGAGGCAGTCACGGCTACGCTGGCAGCCTGAGCCGCTGGCGCACGGGGCGCAGCGGCCACCGCCGCAATCCTCGCCGGTCTCGTCGCCGTTGGTCACGCCGTCCGTGCAACCGGGATCGACACAGGAACGTCGATGACAGCGCTCACTCTCACAGTCCGCGTCCACCAGGCAGCCAGCCCCGGTGGCACACGCGCGACAGGGGCCGCCGCAGTCCTCGCTCGTCTCGTCGCCGTTGTGCGCGCCGTCGCTGCAGCTGGGCGCAGCGCAAGACCCATCGCGACAGACACCGGATTCGCAGTCCGCATCCGCGCCGCAGTCATCCCCCGAACCGCAGCGCTGGTCGCACTGGCCACCGCAGTCGCGGTCCGTCTCGGAGCCGTTCTTGACCCCGTCGTCGCAGCTTGGCGCGCCGCAGCGGCCGTCTTGGCAGGCCAGGGTCAGGCAATCGCTGGGCCCGTCGCACGGCTCGCCCTCTTTGCACGGCGCGCAGCCGCCGCCACAATCCACACCCGTCTCGGCTCCGCTCGTCCGCCCATCACTACAGATGCGCGCGAGCAGCAACGTGGGGTCTGGCTCGAGGGCGTAGTCCGGGAACGAGCAGCCAGGGAGGCAGCCCGCCAACCAGAGGACATGCAAGCGCGAAAGCACCGAACAATAGCGTAACCGTGGCCTCCCACGCTGGCAAACTCAGGATTTATCACGACAAATCGCCACAACTTGCGAAGAAGCCAGCACTTACGTCTGGACATGACATGGCTCGTCCGCCTTCCAGTTGCGCGGCGCGATTCCACTCATGCGGCGCTGTTACAACTGGGAGCGCGCATCCTCCAATGAGACGAAATGGGGTCTCGTTCTGCAGGGCGCGGCGCCGAATCATGACGCGTCGAGCGAGCGCCGCGTCACTGATTCCAAAGACAAGGTGCTCACCGTGACGACCCGCCTCGCGCGCATTTTCCCGCTGATCGAGCTGGCTCACCGCTCGCTCGCTGGCGCTGCGCCGCGCGCACGGGCGTGGCGAAGCGCAGCGACGAGCGGCGACGCACCAGCCAGCCGAGCGCGCTCACAGCGCCTCGGAACTGCACCTTTGAAGTGCGTGTGAGCGAGCCGCGATGAGCGCCCCGTTTTCACGAACTAGCTTGACAATCAGCCATGTGAGCGTTCACAATTCCCACCTGCTGCTAGCCTGCGCCGGAGACCGCGTATGAAAACTCGTTTTATTCGCTACACGCTCGCCTTTGCTTTCCCTGCCGCGCTCGTGGCTGCCTGCAGCCCCAGCGATGACGACATTCCTGGTGGCACCGGTGGTCAAACGCCCACCGGCGGCGCCAGCGCCGGCACGGGTGTCACGGGCGGCATGACCGGTCAGAGCGGCGGCGGCGGCGCCGCCCCCATCGCTGGCTCGGGCACTGCGGGTAGCGGCAACAACGCCGCCGGCAGCACGAGCGTCGCCGGCAGCGCCGGGACGGGTGGCTCCGGAAGCGGCGCGGCCGGCAGCGGTGGTGC
>JAEYOT010000581.1 GCA_023411445.1 Pseudomonadota bacterium | reverse complement strand
GAGCAGGGGGACGCCGAGGCCGCGCGCCGTCGTCGCGTCGAGTTCGACGACATCGCGCGCGGCGAGGCGCCGCTGGTCGCGGACATCAACACGCTCTGCCGCTGAGCGCGCTCAGCGCCGGCGCGCGCCCACCTTGGGCTTGGCCTTGCGCGCCGGACGTCGCTCGGACTGCGGCGCCGAGCTGGGCGCCACCACCGGCTCCCCGCCATTCAGAGCTTGCAGCTTCTTGATCTCGTCACGCAGGCGCGCCGCGGTCTCGAACTGCAGGTTCTCGGCGGCCGCGAACATCTCTTGCCGTAGCTCGAGCAGGCGCTCGGCGATGTCCTGCGGCGAGCCGCTGGCGGCCGCACCGCGCTCGGGACGCTTGCGCTCCGCGGCCGCGCCGCCCTTGCCTGCGTGACCCTTCGGCACGGCGTAGTAGTCCGTCTGGCCGCTGGCCGGGCTAAGCTCCATGATCGCGCGCTTCACCGTCGCCGGCGTGATGCCGTGCTTCTCGTTGTAATCGCGCTGGAGCTTACGGCGCCGCTCGGTCTCCTCGATCGCCACTTTCATCGCGTCGGTGATGCGATCCGCGTACATGTAGACTTGGCCGTTGGCGTTGCGCGCAGCGCGCCCGATGGTCTGAATCAGCGAGCGCGGGCTGCGCAGGAAGCCCTCCTTGTCCGCGTCCAAGATGGCCACCAGGCTGACCTCCGGCAGATCCAGACCTTCGCGCAGCAGGTTGATACCCACGAGCACGTCGAACTCACCGGCGCGCAGATCGCGCAAGATCTCGACGCGCTCCAGCGTGTCGATGTCCGAGTGCAAGTAACGGACGCGCACGCCAAGCTCGGTGTAATAGTCCGTGAGCTCCTCGGCCATGCGCTTGGTCAACGTCGTGACCAGCACGCGCTCGTCTCGCTTGGTGCGCTCGCGGATCTCGGCTAGCAGGTCGTCCACTTGGCCGCTGACGGGCCGCACGAAGATCTCCGGATCCAAGAGGCCGGTGGGGCGGATCAGCTGCTCCACCACCACCCCTTGCGACTTCTGCAGCTCGTACTCGCCGGGCGTCGCCGACACGAACACGGTGCGTCGCATGTGCTGCTCGAACTCTTCGAACTTGAGCGGGCGGTTGTCCAGCGCGCTCGGCAGGCGGAATCCGTACTCCACCAGCGTCTCCTTGCGCGAGCGATCGCCACGGTACATGGCCGCCACCTGCGGCACCGTCTGGTGCGACTCGTCCATCACCAGCAAGAAGTCCTTGGGGAAGTAGTCGATCAGCGTAGGCGGCGGATCACCGGGCGCCCGCTGCGACAGGTGCCGCGAGTAGTTCTCGATGCCCTGAACGAAGCCCATCTGCTCGAGCATCTCCAGGTCGTACATGGTGCGCTGCTGGATGCGCTGCTTTTCCAGGAAGCGCCCCTCGCGGTCGTAGTACTCGAGCCGCTCCTTCAGCTCCTCGCGGATGCCGCTGATGGCGCGATCCAGCTGCTGGCGGGGCGTCACGTAATGCGAGCCGGGGTAAATCGAGTAGCGGTCCAGCGAGCCCAGCACCTTGCCGCGCAGCGGATCGACCTCGTGAATGCCGTCCACCTCGTCACCGAAGAACTCCACGCGGATCGCGATGGACTCCTCGTACACCGGGAAGATCTCGACCACGTCGCCGCGCACGCGGAACGTGCCACGGTGAAAGTCCGTGTCGTTGCGCTCGTACTGAATGTCCACCAGCATGCGCAGCAGGTTGTCGCGGCGTAGCTCCTCGCCCTTCACGATGTTGATGAGCAGGCCGGAGTACGTCTCCGCCGAGCCAATGCCGTAGATGCAGCTCACGCTGGCGATGATGATCACGTCCGGGCGCGACAAGAGGGACATCGTCGCGGCGTGGCGCATGCGATCGATCTGATCGTTGATGATCGCGTCCTTCTCGATGAAGGTGTCCGTCGTCGGGATGTACGCTTCCGGCTGGTAGTAGTCGTAGTAGCTCACGAAGAAGGCGACCGCGTTCTCCGGAAACAGGTCGCGCATCTCGGCGTAGAGCTGCGCCGCCAGCGTCTTGTTCGGCGCCATGATCAAGGTCGGCTTCTGCAGCCGCTGGATCAGGTTGGCCACCGTGAAGGTCTTGCCCGAGCCCGTGATGCCGAGCAGCGTCTGGTACTGCTCGCCGGCTTCGAAGCCCTTGACCAGGCTCTCGATCGCGGCCGGCTGGTCACCTTTCGGCGTGAACTCACTCCTCAGCTTGAAACCCAGGCTCATGGATCCCAGAATCGTTGTTCGGTCCCGCGCCCGGCGCAAGCTCGCCCGCGCGATCTCCTGACAGGGTCATGTCAGTCACCCCGGCGCGGGTCGCGCAGACGGCGCATTTTGCCGCTCGGCTGAGTTTTGTGCGATTGGGGGCGCCCAGGCGGCGTGTTAATTCGCTTTCATGGCTGGTCACGAAGCTGTTCCGGTCGACGTGAGCGACCTCGAGGAGGACCTGATCATCCCGCCGCGCTCCGTGCGCTACTTCCTCTCGGACACCACCGGGGTGGATTTCGCCGCGCACGCCGTGGCGGCCAACGGCGTGGTCACGCACGGCTTCGCCAACTTCTACGCCATCGTCGCGCGCCCGGATCGCGAGGTGGTCGTGCGCATCAACCGCATGAAGGGCAGGCCGGACACGCAGGTCGGCTCCGTCACGACGACGCCGGTGCGCATCCCGCGGCTGTTCGATTGGGGCCAGCTGCCGCCCGGCCTCACTCCGCACAAGGTGCTGAGCCTGATGGACCAGCTGCTGGAGCTCGGCCCGTTCGGCTTCCGCGGGCCGGCCGCGCCGCACCTGCCCGACCACCTGACCAGCGTGGAGGACGGCGTGCGCACGACGCAGGTGATCGCGCCCGGCTACAGCTGCTACTCGAACAAGCTCTTGGCGCGTGCCATGGACCTGATCGGCGAGGACTACCTCTACGTCACCTCGGCCAACCGCTCGCGTCACGTCACCGGCGCGGCGGACGAGCCAGCGCACTACCGCGGCTCGGATATCAAGGCCGAGTTTCGCGGCGAGGACGGCTTCGTGGTGCTGCGTCACCCCGACGAGCAGGCGGCGCAGCAGCGCTACCCGCTGTTTTCGCCGATGTCGACCACCATCATCGCCTTCCACAAGCTCGGCTCACCCACGCCTGCCGGGCGCCCGCGCCTGCTCGTGGAGCGCCACGGCTCGCTGCACGTGGATGACCTGCGCCCGTTCGTGGAGCGCATCGGCTTTGGGCTGGAGCTGGGGCCCAAGGCGCAGACTCGGCTCAGCGAGCGGCACTACGCTAGCCCGCCTTCGCTCAGGCGTTGACGCTCAGCTCGGCTCTGCGCCGGGCGCTTCCAGCTGCCAATGGATGCCCTCCGGCACCAGCAGCTCCTCGCTCGCCTGAAACTCGTCGATCTGAAAGCCTTGTTCTTCGCGGCGGTACGGGAAGATCAAGAAGGCCGCCACCGTGCCCGTCTCCACCTGCGCACCCAGCGCGCGCGCGTCCGGATCGGTCGCCAGCTCCAAGCCCGCGCACACCGCGATGCCCACCACCTCCGCGGACTCGTCAGGCTCGCTCGCCCAGATCAGCGCCAAGCGCAACAGCTCGTTTGCGTCCGCGCGGGGGTGCGAGTCCTGCGGGAAGTAGGTCTTCACCTCCGAGCTCGGCCCCAGCAGCCGCACAGCGTGCGGCATCACCTCCGCGCGCTCGTCCAGCAGCAGCTGCGAGGTGTGCCGCACCAAGAACGCCAGCAGCTCCACCCGCTCTTCGTCGTTCTTCGGAATGCTGCGTTCCCCCATGTGCCCCCCCCCGCGCGCTCGCTATGGAAACAATGGTAGCTCGGGCAAGCCCAGCGCGTCAGGCCACCCGCGTGACACGTTGAACGCCTGGATCGCCTGCGCGGAGGCGCCGCGCGCCAGGTTGTCGATGGCGCCCATCGCCACGATCAAGCCAGCGTGCTGATCGTGCACGTAGCCGACGTGCGCGCGGGCGGAGCCGCGCAGCCACGCGGTGTCCGCCAGCACGCCCTCCGGCAGCACGGTGACGAGGCCGCCCTCGTACAGCTCGCGCGCCGCCGCGCGACAAGCCTCGGCGGTGACGCCAGGCGCCGCCTTGGCGTAGATGGTCGCCAAAATCCCGCGCGACATCGGCACCAAGATCGGCGTGAAGGCGACGGTGATGGGGCTGCCGGCGACGAGCGACAGCTCCTGCTCCAGCTCTGGGACGTGCCGGTGCGTGCTGCCCGCCTTGTATGGCCGAATGCCCTCGGTCGCCTCCGGGTAGTGGAAGGCAGGCGCGGGAGAGCGCCCGCCACCGCTCACGCCCGTCTTCGAGTCGATCACGATGAAGGACGGATCGATCAGCTTGCGCTTGAGCAGCGGCGCCAGCGGCAACAAAGAGGTGGTCACGTGGCAGCCCGGCGCCGCGATCAGCTTGGCCCCCGCGAGCTGGGCGCGGTGCAGCTCCGGCGAGCCGTACACGCTGGTGGCCAAAAGCTCCCGCGCGGGGTGCTCCACCGCGTACGTCTTCTCGTACACGGCCACGTCCTTGAGGCGGAAGTCCGCCGAGCAGTCGATCACCTGCACGCCGGCCGCGTACAGCGCCTTGCCGGCGCGCGCGCTGGCGGCGTGCGGCAGCGCCATGAACACGACGTCCACGCGCTTGGCGAGCTCGCTCGCCTGCTCGGGCTCGAACGTCTCGAGCACCAAATCCGAAAGGCCGGCAACGCCGAGCGAGCCTGGGAGGACCTCGCTCAGCCGCTTACCGGCCTTCTCCCGCGCCGCCACCATGTGGATGACGGCTTTGGGGTGTTGGTGCAGTAGCCGCACCAACTCGGCGCCGACGTACCCGCCAGCGCCCAGAATGCCGACGCGGAGGGGATCGGACATTTCTTCCTCAGCGCTTGGAGTACTGGAAGCGCTTACGAGCGCCGGCCTGGCCGTACTTCTTGCGCTCCTTCTTGCGGTCGTCGCGCGTGAGGTAGCCGGCGCGCTTCAGCGTGATGCGGCGCTCCGGCGTCTCCGCGATCAGGGCGCGGGCGATGCCATGGCGCATGGCCTCGGCCTGGGCGCTGTGGCCGCCACCCGCCACCGTGGCCCGCACGTCGTACTTGTCCAGCACCTCGAGGATCTCCAGCGACTGGCGCGCGATCATGCGTGACGTCTCGCGCTCGAAGTAGTGATCGGCCTCGGCGCCGTTCACGATCATCTTGCCGCTGCCCGGGCTGATCCACACGCGGGCGACAGCCGTCTTGCGCTTACCAGTGGCGTACGTCGAAACTTCGGACATCTCTCTACGGTTCCTTCAGTGATCAGAGCGACAGCGCTTCGGGCTTCTGAGCCGTGTGCGGGTGCTTGTCGCTCCCGTAAACCTTGAGCTTGAGCAGCATCTCGCGGCCCAGCACGTTCTTCGGCAGCATGCCCTTGACGGCCTTCTCGATCGGGAAGGCAGGGTCCTTCGCGACCACTTCGCGGTAAGACTCGCTCTTGATGGCGCCGGGGTAGCCACTGTGGCTGTAGTACATCTTGTCGTTCGACTTGACGCCCGTCAGCTTCACCTTGTCGGCGTTGACGACGATCACGAAGTCGCCCGTGTCGACGTGGGGCGTGTAGGTCGGCTTGTGCTTGCCACGGAGAACGCTCGCCACCTTGGTCGCGAGACGGCCGAGAGGTTGATCCGTCGCGTCGACGACGTACCACTTTCGGGTCGCCGCAGCCTCTGCCGGTTTCGCTTGATACGTCGCCATCGTCTTGCCAATCCTTCGGGTCTTGCTTGCCAGCTGGACAATACCTGCCCAAACCTGGAAAAGGGCGCGTTAACTAGCTTTCGAGGGCCCCCCAGTCAAGTCCATGTGGCTTGAATCACGCCATTTGCT
>JAEYOT010000572.1 GCA_023411445.1 Pseudomonadota bacterium | reverse complement strand
GGGTTCGAACCCCTGGCGCGCGGCTCGTTGCCGCGAGTAAGCCGTATTGACCGGGATCTCGAGCGCCTCCGCGATTTCAGGTACCGGCATCTCTTCGAGCTCCGCCAAAATGAAAACTTCGCGCTTGGGCTCGTCGAGCTCGGCCAAGAGGGCCTGCAGCAACTGCACCTTCGCGTTTTGCTCTACGCTATCCAGCGGCGTGAACGGCGCTGGCCCGAGGGAACGCTCCAGCTCGTTCGGCGAGCCGCTGGGGCTCTCCGTGGCGGCGCGCGAGCGACGATGACCGCTCACCGTGCGACGAACCACTCCGTACACCCAGCTGCGGAGCGATTCCGGCCGTTGCACGGTATGGAGCTTCTCGTAGACCACGATGAACACTTCCTGCACAACATCGTCTATCGCCCCGTTGCCGACACCCAGGTGTCGGACCGATGACCAGACGAAATCAAAGTAGCGCTGATAAACCTCGGAAAATGGCGGGAGCGAACCGGGCGGGCACACCTTGGCCTCCCCGCCGCTGGGGGGCAGCGCCGCGAGGGCCAGCGAGTCCTGTCCGGCCATTCTTTCAGTCAGCAGTGGGGACGAGAAAAGCGTTCCGTCAAAAAATCCGTCCTCACTATGCCACGCGGGGGTGCCGTACCCCCGAACGCCTCGAAATTTCAGGGAAAGCGGGCGAGTCCTGTCAAGGACGCTGCGTGCGGAACCGGTACCAGCTGACGCTGACTGAGCCATCACGGTCCGGTGGCCTAGGCCGCTCGTGGGGTAAGCCGGACTCGCAGCCCTTGGGGCGACATGGTGAAGGCGAAGCGCTCGCGCACCGCGTCAGCCGAGCCGACGCGCTGGACATCGAAGCTCTTTACCAGCGTGGCCAGCACCATGCGCATCTCCAACAGCGCGAGGGTGCGACCGGGGCAGATGCGCGGCCCGGAGCCGAACGGCATGCTCGCCCCCGGCACGTGAGCCTGCGCTGAGCTGGGCTCGAGCCAACGCTCGGGACGAAACGCGAGCGGCTCCGAGAAGTTCTTGTCGTCCAGCGCTGGCAAGCGCGTGACGATGTTGACCCACGCGCCTTTCGGCACGAGCACGTCGCCGATCACGAGCTCCTCGTTCGCCTCGAGTCCGAGGAAAGGCGCGACGGGGCGGTGCCGCATCGTCTCGTTCGCCACGGCCTCCACGTACGGCAGGTGCTGAGCGCCGTCGAAGCTCGGCGCCGTCAGCTCGTCGCCGAAGGCGGCGTCTACTTCGACGCGCATGCGCGCTACCACCTCCGGGTGATCGCACAAGTAGTGAACGGCCCATGCCAGCGTGTGCGCGGTCGTGTCCTCGCCCGCTAGCAGCATGGTCATCATGTTGCCGTACACGACGTCGTCGCTGAAAGGCTGACCGTCGTCATCGCGCGCCAGCAGCATGGCCTCGATGAAATCGCGTGGCTCCCCGTCGCCGCGTTCTTCTAGGCGTGCGCGCGTCTCCGCGACCAAGCGCTCTTGGACTTTGCGCACCTCCGAGAGCGAGCGATCCAGCGCGCGGTCGCGTGGCAGGCGCACGAAGCGCCAGTACGGCACCGCGGACATCAAGCGTCGGGCGAAGGCCGGGAACACGCGCGCCAGATGCCCGTGCAGCTCGCTCTCTCCGCTCTCGATCGTCCTCAGGTCCGTGCTGAACACGAGGTTGGTGGTGACGTCCACCGTGAAGCGCATCAGATCGTCGTCGATGTCCACCTCGGCGCCCGCTCGGGCGTGCTCCGCCCAGCGCCGGTGCAAGCTGAGCGCCACGCGGCGCAGCGTGGGGAAGAACGACTTGAGGTGGCGGTTACCCAGCGCGCCGAGCGCGAGCTTGCGCTGAGGGCGCCAGGCGTCGCCTTCCGCCGAGAACACGCCAGCCGTGCCCATCTCTTTGAAGATCTGCTCGAGTGAGCCGGTGCGGCGCAGGCCGGCGGGGCGCGCGCGCAGGATCTGGTCGGCCAGCTCCGCGTCCGCAATCACGATGATGGGTCTGCCGATCAAGGTGATACGAAACGGCGAGCCGTACTGCTTGGCCCACGCCTCCAGCTGCAGGTGCATGCGCTCCACATCGAGCGAAAGCGCGTTGCCGAAGAACGGCACCGCCGTCGGGCCCGGCAAATCCGAAAGCTTCCGGCGTGCGCGGGAGAGGTCGAAAAGCGGCCCGGGCGCGCGCTTGGCGTGGAGCTGTACCAGCACGGCCGCACCTTCCGTCTTGAGCGGGTACGGGTGCAGGCACAGGTCTTTGCCTTCCTCTCGGCATCGCCCGGTCTTCACGTCGAAGCGATAACCGTGGCCCCGGCACACCAGCGAGCCGTCTTTTAGCTCGCCCTCGGACAGCAAGAGGCCCTGGTGCGGGCAGCGCGCATCGAACGCGCGCACCTCACCTGCGTCGTGCACCAGCACGAGCTCCACGCCGTCGACCACCACGCCCGTGGGTCGGTCGGCGCGCACGTCGCTCAGCGTGGCTACCCTCCGCCAGCTCCCCTCCAGCTCACTAGCGATCATGACCGGATCGCTATCACGAAGCCGCACAGCGTGGCGTCAGTCACGCTCCGCGAGCGCGTAGCTCGGAAGTCGCGAAAACGCCACACCGTCCTGAGGCTTGCGTGAAGCGGACGGATCTCTGCCGCTAGGTAGCC
>JAEYOT010000478.1 GCA_023411445.1 Pseudomonadota bacterium | reverse complement strand
GCGCAAGCGAGGGCGAAGGCGAAGGCGAAGGCGAGACTGGACCCAGCGAAGCCACGGCAAAGCGTCATGACGGCCGGATAGCACGCGCTCGTCGCGCGAGCGCCTTTATTGCGTAGATTGCAATACGCAGTACCGATAATTTCACTTACCGCAACGTTGGCCGCACCTGCGCCGCGAGTTACCTTTGCTGCCCGCCCCTGCTCGCGAGGCGGCAACCTGGAGACAATGCCGATGACCCGTCAAAACTACTTCAACACCCTCACCATGGCGCAGAAGCTGGAGCAGCTCGGTCAGTGCCGCTTCATGCAAGCTAGCGAATTCAACGGCGTTGAGCGCCTGCGCGGCAAGAAGGTGGTCATCGTCGGTTGCGGCGCGCAAGGCCTGAACCAAGGCCTCAACATGAGGGACTCCGGGCTGGACGTGAGCTATGCGCTGCGTGCGGACGCCATTCAGCAGAAGCGCGCCAGCTACACCAACGCGACCAGCAACGGCTTCAAGGTCGGCACGTACGAAGAGCTGATCCCCACGGCGGACTTGGTCTGTAATCTAGCCCCGGACAAGCAGCACGCGGACGTGGTGTCCAAGGTGATGCCGCTGATGAAGAAGGGCGCCACCCTCGCCTACAGCCACGGCTTCAACATCGTGGAGGAGGGCCAGGCCATCCGTAAGGATCTCACGGTCGTGATGGTGGCGCCGAAGTGTCCAGGCACCGAGGTGCGCGAAGAGTACAAGCGCGGCTTCGGTGTCCCGACCCTGATCGCGGTGCACCGCGAGAACGACCCGAACGGCGACGGCCTGGAGATCGCCAAGGCCTACGCTGCCGCCACCGGCGGCCACCGCGCCGGCGTGCTCGAGTCGAGCTTCGTCGCCGAGGTGAAGAGCGACTTGATGGGTGAGCAGACCATCTTGTGCGGCATGCTGCAGACCGGCAGCATCCTGTGCTTCGACCGCATGGTCGCAGAGGGTATCGACCGCGGCTACGCCAGCAAGCTGGTGCAGTACGGCTGGGAGACCATCACGGAAGCGCTGAAGCAGGGCGGCATCACCTTGATGATGGATCGCCTGAGCAACCCGGCGAAGATCAAGGCCTTCGAGCTGGCCGAGGAGCTGCGCACCGTCTTGCGCCCCCTGTTCCGCAAGCACCAAGATGACATCATCACCGGCGTGTTCAGCTCCACCATGATGAAGGACTGGGACGCGGGCGACGTGAACCTGCTCGCTTGGCGCGCCGCGACCAACGATACCGCCTTCGAACAAACGCCCGCAGGCGATCAGAAGATCAGCGAGCAGGAGTACTTCGACAACGCCGTCCTGATGGTGGCGATGGTGAAGGCCGGCGTGGAGCTGGCGTTCGAATGCATGGTGGAGGTCGGCATGAAGCCGGAGAGCGCCTACTACGAGTCGCTGCACGAGACGCCCCTCATCGCCAACCTGATCTCGCGCAAGAAGCTGTACGAGATGAACAAGGTGATCAGCGACACCGCCGAGTACGGTTGCTACCTGTTCAGCCACGCTGCCGTGCCGCTGCTCAAGGACTTCATGGCCAAGCAGAAGACAGACGTGATCGGTAAGCCGTTCGGCGCTGGTAGCCAGCAGGTCGACAACCGTCGCCTGCTGCAGGTAAATCAAGCCATCGAGAGCCACCCGGTCGAGCAGATCGGCCTGGTGCTGCGCGGCCACATGACGGCCATGAAGCAGATCTCCGTCGGCGGCTGAGCCGCGCCATGACAGAGGCCGCGCTCGACATCACGCAGCCCGGCCCCGGACTCACCATCGTCACGGGGCCAAACGGGTCTGGCAAGTCGAGCGCGGCGCGCGCGCTTTCGCTCCGCACTCCTGGCGCAGCGCTGCTGTCCCCCGAATCCCAGCAAGCCTTCTACGAGGCGGAGCTGAAGGCTGACGACAGCAACTTTCAGGAAGCGATCGATCCGGGCACGCTGGTCGGCGAGCTGCTCGGCAACGCCGGTCGCGCGCACCCGCTGCTAGCGGCCTTCCGGCTAGAGCCGCTGTGGGAGCGCGGCTACCGGCAGCTCTCGTCCGGCGAGGCACGCAAGGTGCTGCTGCTGCAGCAGGTGCTGCGCGCGCCCTCGCTGCTCGTGCTGGACGATCCTTTCGATGGTCTCGATCGCGCAGCCTGCGCCGAGCTGGCGCGCGCCATCACGGACGCAGCCGAGCGCTTGCCCATCGTGGTGGTGGGAGCATTCAGCGCCGAGGAGCTGCCGTTCGAGCCGAAGGCGGTGCGCGAGGTCGTGGTGCTGGAGCGTCACCAGCCGGTGTTTCGGGGTTCCCTGGCTGAGCTTCGCGGGCGCGGCACCGAGCGGCGCCAGCACGGCGCGCCGCCCGTGCACCTGGGTAGCAGCTGTGAGCCGCTACCGCCCGAAGCCCTCCTGGTGGAGCTGAAGGCCGCGCGCGTCGCGTACGGAGACACGGTCGTCTTCGAGAATCTGGATCTGCGTGTGGCGCCTGGCCAGCACACGCTGATCGAGGGCCCCAACGGCTCGGGCAAGTCCACGCTGCTGGACATGCTGACCGGCGATCACCCACAGGCCTACAGCAACGAGCTGTACCTGTTCGGGCGGCGGCGCGGCAGCGGCGAAACGGTGTGGGACATCAAGAAGCGAGTCGGCGCCGTCTCCGGCAGGCTCCACCGGGACTACCGCGTCAGCGCCTCGGTGGAGGAGGTGCTGGTGAGCGGCCTGTTCGACAGCATCGGCGTGTATCAAGCGATCGAGCCGAGCCACCGTGCCCGCGCCCGCGCCTGGCTCGCTTGGCTCGACGCGGGCCTTTCGCCGGAAGGGCCGTTTCGTGAGCTGTCCTTCGGACACCAACGGCTGGTGTTGATCGCGCGAGCAGCGATTAAGCTGCCTTCGCTGCTGGTGCTGGACGAGCCCACCTCTGGGCTGGACGCCGACAACCGCCAGCGCGTGCTGGAGCTGGTGGAGTCGCTGTGCACGCAGCAGTTGAGCACCGTGCTGATGGTGACGCACCGCCCGGACGAACGCGCCTTCTGGCAGCAGCGCATCGGCGGAGCCATCCTGTCGCTCGGCGCCATGCAAGCCGTCTCGGCGCTTGTTTCCGCTCGATAAAGCGCATTCCGGCTGATTTCCGGCGCTGACAGCCACGGGCCACCGTCAGATGTGGCAGCGAGGCGATGACCACACCGAAGCGCACGCCTTGCGCTAGATTGTATGGTTGTGCGGGAAGCTCCCGCTGGCATCGGGCGATGAACGCTTCGAGCAATTACCGCGAGCTCTATCGGGCTGGGCAGCGAGCTTGGCCTGCGCTCTCGCTCGATGAGAGCGCGTTCGAGCGGCACTGCCAGCGCGTACTGACGCCGGGCGATGATGTTCCGCTCGAGCCAGGCTCACTCTACCTGTGCTGCGCGTGCGCGGAGGGGGACAGCGCGGCGCTGCGCGTCTTCCAACGCGAGGTCGCCGCGGTGGCAGAAGCGGCGCTACGGCGCGTGGATGCCCGCGAGGACCAGGTACGCGAGGGCCTGCAGGAGGTGTGGCGCAAGCTGCTGCTCGGCCCCGACGCCAAGGTGAAGAGCTACTCCGGTCGAGGACCGCTGCAGGCTTGGGTGCGCGTCGCCGCCACCCGCGTCGCCCTCGATCGCCGGCGCGCTGGACAGCGCAACGACGCACGCCGAGCCGAGCTGAGCGAGCGCCTAGCCGCTGCAGATCCCAACGTTGAGGCGACCCTGCTGCGCGCGCGCTTCGGCGAGGCATTTCAGGCAGCGCTGAGCGCGGCCGTCTCGGGGCTCAGCGCGCAACAGCGCAACGTGCTGCGCATGCACACGGTCGGCGGCGCGAGCATCGACGAGATCGGCCGCGCCTACCGCGTGCACCGCGCGACGGCCGCGCGCTGGCTCGAGCGAGCGCGCGGGCGCATCTATGAGCAAGTGCGGGCGGAGCTGTGTCTGGAGCAACGGCTGACTCACAGCGAGTTCGACAGCCTGGCCCAGCTGATCGGCGCGGAGTTGTCGCTGAGCTTGACTGCCATCGAGGCAGCGCCCTCGCACGCCGAGGCGGCCGGGGAGACGGAGGCGCCGCTGTGACCGCGGCGTCGAGGCGTCGTATGGCGTGTATCAGCGAGGACGATCTGCTCGCCTTCGCCGCCGGCCAGCTCACCGAGCCTGAGCGCGTCAATGCCGACCTACACATCGACGAGTGCGAGCTGTGCCAGGAGCTACTTAACGAGGCCGTGCACGCGCTCACGCCCAGCGTCGCTGCCTCGCGCCAGGAGCCAGCGCCGTGGAGCACGATGTTTCGTCCGGGCATGGTGGTGGGCGAGCGCTACGAGATCCGCCGCTTCGTGGCGCGGGGTGGCATGGGCGAGGTGTACGAGGCCTTCGATCGTGAGCTGCAGGAGCGCGTCGCCTTGAAGACGGTGACGTCCACCGCTGCGGACAACCCCTCGGCCGTACGCCGGCTCAAAGCCGAGGTCCAGCTGGCCCGCCGCGTCAGTCACCCCAGCGTGTGTCGCATCTACGATTTCGGAACGCACGCGCCAGCTACCGGCGGCGCGCAGACCTGCTTTCTGACCATGGAGTTCGTCGATGGTCAAACGCTGGGCGAACGCCTACGCCAGGGCGGCGCGCTGGAGGTGAGCGAGGCAACGGCGCTCGCGAGGGCGCTGCTGCACGGGCTCCAGGCGGCGCACGACGCCGGCGTGCTGCATCGCGATTTCAAGAGCGACAACGTCATCCTGCGCACGGACGCGCTGGGCACGAGCCCAAGGATCCTGGACTTTGGTCTGGCGCGGGCCTGCGATCAGCCCCCGCAGCAGAGCAGCTCCAGTCATGGCTTCGTCGGCACTTTCGCGTACGTGGCTCCCGAGCAACTAGAGGGCAACCCGTACACGACGGCCAGCGACATCTATTCTTTCGGCATCGTGTGGTTCGAGATGCTCACGGGCGAGCTGCCGTTCAAGGCTCGCTCGACGCCGGCCATGACGACGTTGGAGCGCCTCACCAAGCCAGTCGCGCCGCCGAGCCGCCACAACCCCCGGATCCCTCCCGACCTCGACGCGATCGTGCTCGGCTGCCTGACGCGACCCAACGCTCAACGGTTTCAAAGCGCCCGCGAGGTGCTGGAGCGGCTGGATGAGCTCGAGCGGGAAGGGCCTCGTCCGCGCAAGCGGCGCTGGTTGCCCCTCGGCGTCGCGGCCGTTGCGGGCGGGCTGCTCGCGGCGCTCGCTGTCCAAGCGGCTCTGGACGCGGCGCGCCCAACCGCGGCCGTGTCGAGCTCTCCCCCCGTACCTACCCTCCCCCCCACCGCCGCGGCACCGCTCGAGCTGCCGCTCGCTCCCGCGACCGCCAGCGCGGCCCAGGCACCACAGGCCCCGCCGCTGACTGGTCCACGCAAGCAGGTCGGCGCCGCGGTCGCCAAGGCCCCTAGCGCGAAACCGTCTGCGCTTGCCTCCGCGCCGGAGCCGGCCCCGTCGACGCCCGCCCCCGCTGCAGCGGCCATCCGCTTGCCAGGTGCGACCACGCACGGCTGGGAGAATCCGTTCGCCGAATGAGCTCAAGCCCTCTGAGCGCTGTGCGACAGGAGCCGCTGCAACGTGGCCTGCCGACCGGAGACGCCGAGCTTGCGGAAGGCGGTCGCGAGCTGATTGGCCACCGTGCGCGTCGAAGTGGCGCGAGCGTCCGAGATTTCCGCATAGCTGTGGCCCGATAGCAAGCCGCGCACCACCGCCGCTTCCGCCGTCGATAGCGGAACCGGGAAGGTCAAGTCAGGTCGGGTGACGCTGATGACGAAGCGCGGCTCACCCCCCACCTCCAACTCGCTGCGCCGAGCGCTTCGAAGGGACGCCTCGGGCCGGTGGTAGGCGCGGGCAGCCATCGCTAAGAGCGCGGTGGCGTGGGACAGGCGACTATTGAGGCCCATGCTGCGGATGCACTCTTGGATGCTCCCAGTGATGGACGAGAGGGAACGTCGGGCGTTCAGCGCCACGACCTTGGGCGGCGTGCCGAGCAGGACGCTCTCGAGTAGCCTCAGTCGGCGAAGGTCCAGCGGTCGCGGCACCTCGAGGCGCGACCGCCGCAGGAGCGCGAAGTGACGGTCCTCTGTCGAGAACGTATCGCAGAACAGCCAGGCTCCGGCGCAGAGCTGTCGCCAAAGCTCGCTCAAGTCCAGCTCTCGGTCGGATTGCGAGTCCCACTCAACAGCCATGAGGCGCAGCGATTTCAGGCACGACATGTGCGTTTCTCCCTTCCC
>JAEYOT010000355.1 GCA_023411445.1 Pseudomonadota bacterium | reverse complement strand
TTCCTGGACGATCTGCGCGGTTCCACCTCCACGGTGGACTTGGCGCGCGCCGCGGAGCGCAGCCGCTTCGCCGTCGCGCGCTGGCTCAAGGGTGAGGCCGAGCCGCGCCTACCGGACTTCTTGCGCTTGATCGAGGTAGCCTCCCTGCGCCTTTTGGACTTCCTTTCGTGCTTCATGGATCCGAGCAAGCTCCCCTCCGTCGCCAGCGCTTGGCAGAGGCTGGAGACGGCGCGTCGAGCCGCGCACGAGATGCCCTGGTCCCACGCCGTGCTGCGCGCCATCGAGCTCGAAGATTACCGCGCCCTCCGGCGTCACCGCCCCGGCTTCATCGCCGAGCTCCTCCAGATCAGCCGCGAGGAAGAGGAGCGCTGCGTCCAGCTGCTGCTCACGACAGGTCAGCTGGTGCAGAAGGGCGGGCGCTTGTTGCCAGGTGCCTCGCTCACGGTGGACACCCGCGGGGATGCCGCGCGTTCACGTCAAACCAAGGCTTGGTGGACGCGCGTCGGGCTCGAGCGGCTCGACGCGGGCGCCCAGGGCACGTTCAGCTACAACTTGTTCTCCATCTCGCGCGCTGACTACGAGCGCATCCGCGAGCTGTACCGCGCGTTCTTCCGCGAAGCGCGGCGTATCATCGCCGCGTCGGAGCCGGCTCAGTGCGTAGCGCTGATGAACGTGCAGCTGTTCGAGCTGGGGCAAGCACCAGCAGCGCCAGAGCCGGCACAGCGCGCGCGAGCACCCGGAGCCACGCGGGGGCAGGCGCGAGCGGCTCCGTGAGCCGCTCCATCACCTCGCCACGAGCTACTGCTGGATCTCCGACTCGACCAGGTTGGCGAGCAGCGACAGTGACTGTTGCCAGCCGATATAGCAGCCGTCGACCGGGATCACGCTCGGGATACCTTCTTGCACGATGTGCACCTCCGTACCGCACGACACTTCCTTGAACGTGATCGTGGTCTGCATCTGACCCGGCAAGTTGGGATCGTCGAACTTGTCCGTGTGACGAATGCGCTCATTTGGCACCAGCTCGACGAACTCGCCACCGAACGAATGACTGTGGCCAGTCGTGAAGTTGGTGAAGCTCATTCGGTACGTTCCGCCGACCTCCGCCTTGATGTGGTGCACCTTGCCGGTGAAGCCATGAGGCGGCAGCCACTTGCTCCTAGCGTCCCCGTCCAGGAACGCGCGGAAGATGCGCTCGGCGGGGGCGCGCAGGACTCGGTGCAGCTTGACGGTATTTTCGGCCATGTTCTGTCTCCTCTCGTTGGCCGCCGGGGCTCGGCGGCCGTTCCATGGGGACGACGACGCAGGGCTGCTCCGATCGACACACCACGCGTCGTTTTCGAAAGAAAGCGGGCTTACCCTGACTGGGCGGAGGGGCTCGTGCGGCCACCAGTCCGGACGCCTTCTCGCAGCCTGCCGACTTGGCTATACGGGCCGAGCATGACGAGCGAGCTTGGCACCATCTTGAAGCTGCTGGCGCCGTTCGCGCTGCTGGCGCTCGCGCTGGGCTTGCTCGTCGATCTCGACGCTGAGCGGGTACGGGCCTTTTTGGAGGCCTCGCGTCAGCGGCCGGCTTGGGTGTTCGCGCTGGTCGTCGCAGTGCTGGCCATCGATAGCGTGCTCGCGGTCCCCACCATCACGACGGTGCTCGTCGCCGGTTACCTGCTCGGCCCTGGCTGGGGCGCCTTAGCTTCCTTCATCGGCATGATGACGGCAGGGTCCATCTGTTACTGGGGCGGGCGAGCTTGGGGCGCGGCGCGCTGGCTGAAGGCGGACGCGGCGCAGAGCGGCGGCGTCCCGCGCGAAGTGCAAGCCGCAGCCCTGCTCGTGGCGCGCAGCGCGCCGATGCTGCCGGATGTGCTCAGCGCCCTCGCCGGCGCGCGACGCATGGCCCCCGCGCGCTACTACCGATACTTCGCGCTCGGCAACCTCCCGTTTGCCGTGCTGCTCGCGTACGCCGGCAGCGTGGCTACGCTCGAGCGCCCCTGGCCAGCCATCGCCGCCGCCCTGTTCGTACCCGCGGCCGGCGCTGCCTTCGTGTGGAGGCGTCGCTCGGGGCGCAGCGTAGGCGCGGTCGAGAGCGCCCGCGCGGAATAGCGCCGCGGCTCTTAACCCTTCGGTGAGGAGTGCCGTAGGCGTTCTCGACCATGCGCTACCGCCTCTTACTTGCCGTCGCCACCACCTGCTCCATCGCCATCGCCTGTGGAGGGGGAGACGGGGACGGGGGCAAAGATCCAGGCGGCAGCGCCGCGGGTGAGTCGGCGCAGGGAGGCGAGGAAACGGGCGGCAAGGGCTTCGCTGGTGAGGGCTCCGGCGGCAAGAGCGGGAGCGGCACTGGCGGCACTCAGTCCGCTGCGGGCTCGAGCAACGGAGGCGGCGCGAGCAACGAGGGCGGCTCCGGCCCCGACACGTCCGAGCTCACGGACGAGGGCAAAAATGCGCTGGACGGTGAGGACGGCATCACCGGCGTCGCTAGCGGTGAGACCTTCACGCGCACCAAGAATCTCAAGGCCGAGCACATCACCGACGGCTACTTGAAGCTCTACGCCGACGACGGCCAAAACGGCGATTGGGAGCTGCACATCCCAGCCCAGGTCGGCGTCTACGGCTGCGAGAGCCTGCCGGGCGAGGCGAACGCGCGCGTGTCATTGAACAACCGCGCGACGTCGCCGATTCGCGGCGTCACCACCTCGAGCTTGGGCGGCGAGTGCACGCTACAAGTAGCGAGCATTACCCCAACAATCGAAGGCCGCTTCGTCGCCTCGCTGGTCGGCGTTCTGGGTGCCATTCATCCCGTCACGGCCGGCTACTTTCACTTCAGCGACAGCCCAGTCGGTGATTGCTCGGCAGCCGAAGATCCCGGCGTGCCCGAAGGGACGATGGCCGCGACGTTCTCCGTGACGAACCTCGAGCCCCAAAATACCAAGGGCTGGAAGTGCGGTGAAAACGGCACGTTTGCCCAAACGTACGGCGTGGGCGGCGCCGCGCCGTACCTCGCCTTCGCCGGCGAGCTCGGCGTCGGCAAGCGAGAGCTCACGCTTTACGGCCTCAAGTCCACCGGCACCTTCGAGTGCGGCACCGACGGGGTCAAGCTCACGTCTGGGGCCACTTGGGGCGGAGACAACGGCGGCAGCTGCACCATCACGGTGACGCAGCACGACGCGGACGTCATCGTGGGCACGTACGAAGCCGCGCTGTGGAACGGCATCACCGCCGGCCACTCGACGCTGCACATCGCGGGCTCGTTCCGAGCAAAGCCTTCGACGCTCTAGCCGCCGCGAGCGGCGAGCCTCAGCCCGCCTCCACGCGCTGGCAGTAGGCGTCGAATGTGCGCTGCCACGCGGGCCGCGCCAAGCAGCGCTGCTTGTAAGCGCGTACGTTGGCGTGCGGAGCGAGCAGCTCCGCGTCCGTCGGCCCGCACAGCACGTGCGTCATCAGGATGTCGGCGACCGTGAACGCGTCGGTGGCCACGAACTCCCTGTCGGCGAGCCAAACGTCGAGCTGGCCGAGACGCAGGGCGGACCACCCGTGTAGCGCTTCGCTCGGTTTGCTGCCCTTCCCGCCGCTCAAGTTGACGAACCAGCGCGCCAAGATCGGCAGCTCGATCGTGCTCAACGCAGCGAACGACCAGCGCAGCACCTGCGCCTCGCCAGCGAGATCAGCCGGGATGAGCTTGCTGGATTTGCGCGCCAGATACAGCAGGATGGCCCCGGATTCGCTCACCACCACGCCGTCGTCGTCGATCACCGGCAGCTGCCCGAACAGGTTCTTGGACCTGAGCTCAGGCGTATCCAGGTCATGGTTCGGGTGATCCATGCCCACGATTTCGTAGGGCAGGTCCATCTCCTCCAGCGCCCACAGCACCCGCAAGTCGCGTGTGTTGCCGCGCGCGCCTGCGTTCACGCGAGCGAAGCCGTACACCTTCAGCATGCCCGCAGCGTACTTCGCGAGCGGAGCGGACGCCGCTCAATCCACGCTGGCTTCACGCTTCACGACCCGTACCAGGGCGTCCGCCATGCTGAGCGCGTCGCCCTCCGTAGTCGAGGCATTGCAGAAGGAGAAGCGAAGCACCGGCCGGCCGTGCCAGAGGCTGGGCGTGGCGAAGCAGGTGCCGTCCGCTTGCAGCGCGCGCACGATGCGTGTCGTCCATTCCGCCGGCGACCTGTCGCCTTTCGCCTCGACTTGCACCACGACTTGATTGAAGCAAACGTCGTTGAGCACGCTGAGCCCCGGTCCCCCCCGCACGGCTTCGGCAAACGTCCGCGCGTTGGCGGCGTAGCGGCAAACCAAGTCGCTCACGCCCGCCGCGCCCAGTTGCCGCAGCGCCGCCCAGAGCGCAAACCCACGCGCGCGCCGTGACAGCTCCGGGCTGAGCAGCCCAGGTTGAAACGTCGTCCGGCGCTGACCGCTGTCCAGGTACGCGCCGCCAATGTCCATCGCGCGGCGCAGCGTGCGCGGCTCGCGACAGAGCGCGATGCCCGAATCGTAAGGCACGTTGAGCACCTTGTGCGCGTCGGTCGCCCAGGAGTCGGCCCGCTCGGCGCCGCGCGCTTGCTGCGCCAGCTCGGACGCCGGCTCAGCGGCGCGCACCCAAAGCCCGAACGCTCCGTCGATGTGCAGCCAAGCCGCGCCGTCACCGCGCCGCTCGCGGTGCTGACTCACGCAGTCGGCGATCTGCTCCAGCGGGTCGAAGGCGCCGCTGTTCACGTTGCCGGCTTGGGCACACACCACCACCGGTTGCTCACACTGCGCGAGCTCGCGCTCGAGCACGCTGGCCCGCAGCCGTCCCTGCCCGTCCACCTCGATGCAAGTCAGCGCTTGCTTGCCGAGCCCCAGCAGCCGCACCGCTTTGTCGATCGTCTCGTGGCGCTCGTGCCCGACGAAGACGCGCAGTGGCGGTGCACCGAACAAGCCTCGCTGCTGGACGTCCCAGCCAGCCGCCGTCAGCAAATGGCCGCGCGCTGCCGCCAAGCAGCTGAAGTTCGCCGACATCGCGCCGGTCACCAGCGTGCCGCTCACACCAGCCGGCAGCCCGAGCAGCTCCACGAGCCAGCCGAGCGCCGCGGTCTCGAACGCAGTCGCGGCCGGCGCGCCTTCACCGACGCCGGCGTTCTGATCCCAAGCCGACGTGAGCCAATCAGCCGCGAGCGCAGCGGGCAGCGTGCCGCCCACCACCC
>JAEYOT010000345.1 GCA_023411445.1 Pseudomonadota bacterium | reverse complement strand
GCTCTACCGCCGCGGCGATGAGGGGCTCCGCTATTTGCCGCTGCGCGCGCGCCTGGCAGTGGCCACCGCGCGGCGCGTCTACTCCGGCATCGGCGACGAGCTCCTGGCGCGCGGCGGGGACGTGTTCACCGGCCGGGCGCACGTCTCGGCGCCGACCAAGCTCTGGCACGTCGGAAATGCGTGCTTTACCTCGTTCGCCGTGGCACTCACGGCGCCCTCTTTCACTCGAGCCGAGCTCGCCCACCCCGTCAGGTTCCCGGAAGATGTCCTTCCCTGCTGAGGTCCGCGTCTACGTCGGTCGCATGCGCGAGTTCGATCGCGTCGATTGGCTCGTGTACGTGAGCTGGGTCGGCTTGATGCTCGGCCTGGTGCTGGCCACGGGCGGCTTCTTGCTCGCGGGGCACCTGCACGGCGTGACGTTCACGCCCGAAGCATGGCTGGTGCCGCTGGGCTCGGCCATCTTCACCTTCTCGATCGCCGTGGACACGATCGGGCACCGCACGATCTACAAGCAGGAGATCAGCGGCGCCGAAGGCTTGGTCCACGCCATCACCATCTTCTGCGGCATCACCAGCTGCGTGCTGCTCACCGCCGCCTACCACTACCCGCGCGGGCTCTGGATCCCGGCCCTGGTGCTCACCGTGCTGGCCTTCGTGTACAGCCTGGTGGATGAGGCTTTTCACTGGCGCCGTTACGTGCGAAAGCACTCCGATCGCGTGGAAATGTGGAGCCATCTCGGGATCCTCACCGGGCACGCCGTCATGATGGTAGGCTGGTGGATCTGGTTCTTCCAGGGCTACCCGGGCGTCGCGGAAACGCTGCGCGCCACTGGAGGCGGCGGTTGAGCGAGGCGCGCTACCGCATCGGCACGCTGGCGCACCTCACAGGCGTCACGACGCACGCCATCCGCGTGTGGGAGCGCCGCTACCGCGCGCTGTCCCCCGGGCGCACCAGCGGCGGAGCGCGCCTCTACACCGATCAGGACGTGCAGCGGCTGCGGCTGATCAAGCGCCTGCTCTCGCGCGGCTACACCATCAGCGCGGTCGCGAACCTGAGCGTGGAGGAGCTGGCGCGCCTGTCGCCGGAAGACGCGCGCGCGCCAGTGCAGGCGTCGGCGGAGACGGCCGAGCGCGCTCGCGCCGCGATCGAGGAGCTGCTCGCGGCCGTGGGCGAGCTGGATCTGGAGCGCGCCTCGCGCAGCCTCAACCACGCCGCCAACAACTTCTCGCCGCATGATCTGGTCACGCTGGTGATCGCGCCCGCGCTGGATGAAGTGGGCAATCGCTGGGCAGCCGGCGAGCTGTGTACGGCCTCCGAGCACGCAGCTTCGGCCATGCTGCGCACGCAGCTGGGCGCCTTGATGGCCGCACAGCCCGTGAGCGACAAGGCGCCCATCGTCTGCACCACGCCGGCTGGCGAGCAGCACGAATTGGGCGCGCTGCTCGTCGCCGTGATGGCGGCCATGCACGGGCGGCGCCCGGTGTTCTTGGGGGCCAACCTGCCGGCCGAGCAGATCGCCCAGGCCGTGCGGCTGTCCCGGGCAGGCAGCGTGGCGCTCTCGCTGGTGGGCGTTGAGCCAGAGCTGGCGCGGAGCGAGCTGGTGGCGCTGTGCAAGCAGTTGCCGCCGGCGGTGGAGGTGTTGGTCGGCGGCCGGCGCCTGGCGGAGCTGAGGGATTTGCCGGAGCGGGTCCAGCTCCTGGCGTCGCTCGAGCGCCTCGAAGCTTGGCTGCTAGCGGCCGATTGACCTGATTTAGCCGGGTCAGTCGTGTTACGAGCGGGCTCGACCCATGAGCGAGCAGGACCAAACCCGAAGCGCCGGCCGCGGTGGCTTGGCCGTCGCGGGCGCCAAGATCTATTTCATCCTGCTCGGCCTGGTGCAGCAGATCGTGCTGCCCAAGGTGCTGGGGCTGGCCGGCTACGGCGCGCTCTCGCGCGTGCTCTCGCTCGCCAGCATCACGTACAACCCGATCACCACCATGTCGATCCAGGCCGTGAGCCGGACGGTGGTGCAAACGGCCGAGCCCGAGCTCCCGAGCACGCTGCGCCAGGTGCTCACGCTGCACCTCGCCTTTGGCGCGGTCGTCGCCGGCGCGTTTGCGCTGCTCGCGCCGGTCTTGGCGGACGCGGCCGGCGCCAGCCACGTGGTGGGCCCGCTGCGCCTGCTCAGCGGCGTGCTCTTCGTCTATGCCGTGTACACGCCGCTCATCGGCGTCGCCAACGGCCAGAAGCGCTTTTTGGTTCAGGCCGGCTTCGACGTGCTCTCGGCCACGCTGCGCACCGCGGGGCTGGTGCTGGGCGCGGTGGTGGCCCAGCGCAGTCACCAGAGCGGTCCCGCTGGCTCGGCCCTAGGCTTCGTGGTGAGCGGCGCGGTGGTGCTGGTGCTGGCGGGCGCCGTGATCGGCGTTGGCCGCGCTGGGCGCAGCAGCTGGCGCTTGTCCTCGTATTTGGGCTTGGCGCTGCCGCTGCTGCTCGGCCAGGTGTTGCTCAACCTGCTGTTTCAGGCGGATCTCACCTTGCTCGGGCGCTTCGCCAGCGAAAGCGCGGCGCAGGCGGGCCTACCGGTGGCGCGCGCCGACGCGCTGGTGGGTGCCTACCGCGCCACGCAGCTGTTCTCGTTTCTGCCGTACCAGATCCTCATCGCCATCACGTTCATCCTGTTTCCGATGCTGGCCTCGGCCGCCAAGAGTCAGGACGAAGCCGCCATCGCGCGCTACGTGCGCACCGGCATGCGGCTGGCCCTCATCATCGCGGGCCTGATGGTGAGCGTCACGCTCGGCCTAGCGCCGCGGCTCTTGGCGCTGTTGTTCGGCGCCGAGGCCTCCGCTCTGGGCGGCCGCGCGCTCGCGCTGCTGTCGCTCGGCTGCGGGGCGTTCGCCATTTTCGGCATCCTGATCACCGTGCTCAACAGCTTGGGCCGCGAGCAGCACAGCATGTGGGTGACCGTGTTCGCCTTCGCGGTGGTGGTGGTGCTCTGCTTCGTGCGCGCCCGCGGCAGCGCTCCGTCCGAAGAGCTGCTCTGGCGCACGGCTCAGGCCACGACGACGGGTCTGTTCTGCGCGACCGGGCTGGCCGCGCTGCTCGTGCTGGGCGCAGCCAAGGCGCTCGTCTCGCCGCTCACGCTCGTGCGCACCGTGGCGGCGCTGTGCGTGGCGGCGCTCTTGGCGCGCGTGGCCTTCCCGGAGGGTCACGTGATGACGCTGGTGGCAGCCGCCATCACGCCCTGCTTCTACTTGGCCGTGCTGGTGGTCACGCGTGAGCTGGGCAGCGCAGACCTGGACGTGCTCCGGCGCGTGGCGCGCCGCTGAGCCCTCGCTCAAGCCGCCTGTTCGCTCCGCGCGATCGCTTCGCGCAGGAACAGATCTTCCAGCGTCTCGTGCCGCGGGGTGACTTGCTCGACGGTGAGGCCTGCGGCGAGCGCGCGCTCCAGCATGCGTGACACGCCGTCGGCTCCCTCGATCAGCGCCACCAGCAGCGAGCCCAGCTGGCGGCATTGGACTCCCTCGGCCTCCAGCTCGGCGGCGAAGCGGGCGAAGTCCCCACCTAGCGTCACCTCCGTGCGCCGCGCGTCACGCCGGAGCAGCTCGGAGATGCGACCGCTGACCACGACTTCGCCCTGCTTCAAAATGGCAACACGGTCACAAAGCAGCTCCACGTCGTTCAATATGTGGGTAGAGAAGAAGATGGTGCGACCGCGCCGCCGCTCTTCGATGATCAGGTCGCGCACCTCTTTGCGCCCCACCGGATCCAAGCCGCTCATCGGCTCGTCCAAGATGAGCAGCTCTGGCTCCGCCACCAGCGCCGCTGCGAGGCCCGTGCGCTGCAACATGCCCTTGGAGAGCCGGCGCACTGGCCGATCGGCGGCGTAGGCGATGCCCACCTGCTCGAGCACGTGGCGCGTGCGATCCCGCGCCGCGCGCGCGCTGAGCCCTGAAAGCCTGCCGCACAGCTCCACGAACTCGGTCGGCGTCAGGTACGGGTACACGTAGGGATTTTCCGGCAGAAAGCCGATGCGCTCGAGCGCCTTGCGGCTCGGCACGCGCTGCCCAAAAAGCTCCGCTTGCCCGCCGCTCGGTGCGATGAGCCCCGTCAGCATCTTGATCGTGGTCGTCTTCCCCGCGCCGTTCGGACCTAGGAACCCGAAGATATCCCCGCGCTCGACCTGAAAGGAGATGTCCTTCACCGCGAGCACGCGCCGCATGAAGAGGCCCTGTCGAAATTCCTTCTTCAGGTGCTCGACCCGGATGATGGCATCTGTCACGGTAGCCCGAGGACGGTAGCGTCGTTGGGTGACGGGGTCCAGGGTCGGACTCGCTGGAAAGGCTTGAAATGCCGGCATTCGCCGATTTCTACGTGCGGCCAAAGGATGATAGAAAGCGGTGGCCTGCTGTGTGGATGCGCGCCTTGTAAGCAGCCGAGGAAAAACGAGGAATGATGAAACGGGTAGGATTCGCGTCTCTTTCGTTGGTGGGGTCGCTGTGGGCTTGGGGGGCTCAGGCGCAAACGGTGCCGCCCGGCACGCTGCCTCCGTCGCCTCCACCCGCTCCTGACGCGCCGCCCGCTCCGCCACCTCCCCCGCCAGCGACTGAGCCCGCTCCTGCAGCCGCACCGGCCC